>SLRE01000064.1 GCA_007131125.1 Bacteroidales bacterium
CAAAAGGCAATGGCAAAATGATCAAGATCGCGGGCTTTATTTCGCAGGGAGCCATGGCCTTTATCAAGGCGGAGTATAAGATCCTTTCGATCTTTGTGATATCCATAGCAGTATTATTGGCAATAGCCACCGGCACGGAACATTCTTCTCCACTGGTGGCTTTTTCATTTGTAATGGGTGCCTTTTCCTCCGGCCTTGCGGGATATATAGGATTGCGCATTGCTACAAAGGCCAATGTGCGGACCACCCACGCTGCCGAATCAAGCCTGGCACGGGCCCTGAAAGTGGCTTTTGCCGGAGGTAGTGTGATGGGCCTTAGTGTGGTAGGCCTTGGGATTCTTGGGTTGAGCCTGCTCTTTATCTTTTATTCCTTTTTGTTTGGTACCGGGGATTACCTCACCCTTAACAAAGTTTTGACGGTGGTGACCGGCTATTCTTTCGGGGCCTCTTCCATTGCCCTTTTTGCAAGGGTAGGCGGGGGAATTTTTACCAAAGCCGCTGATGTGGGAGCCGACCTGGTCGGGAAAGTGGAATCGGGCATTCCCGAAGACCATCCCCTGAACCCCGCCACTGTGGCCGATAATGTTGGAGATAACGTTGGTGATGTAGCCGGGATGGGAGCCGACCTTTTTGAGTCCTATGTTGGTTCTATTATTGCTGCCATGGTGCTTGGAGCTATCTTTCTTACCGGATACCATGCCGGTACCTATACCGATGCATTCAGCGGACTTTCTCCGGTGGTTCTGCCTTTGTTCCTTGCCGGGGCAGGAATTTTTGCATCCATAGTGGGAACCTTTTTTGTGAATGTGAAAGAAGGCGGAAATCCGCAAACCGGGCTTAACATCGGTGAGCTGGTATCTGCCGTTATCATGATTGTACTTTCCTATGTGATTATTACCAATGTACTGCCTTCCAGCTTAACTTTCACCGACACTCTATATGGGGGAATTGAGCGGGAAGTAATCGCCATGAACGTGTTTTTTGCAGCCATCATCGGACTTGCCGCCGGGCTTATTATTGGATTTTCCACAGAATTTTTTACCGGAACCAATTATTTACCGGTGCGTATCATTGCCAAACAATCCACTTCCGGGTCGGCTACCAACATTATTTCAGGTTTGGGTATCGGCATGCTTTCTACCATTATTCCCATTTTGACCATTGCGGTCACTATTGTTTTAGTATTCCATCTTGCCGGTTTGTATGGTATAGCCATTGCTGCCGTGGGGATGCTTTCCAATCTCGGGATTCAGCTTTCAGTAGATGCTTACGGTCCTGTTTCTGACAATGCCGGCGGTATAGCCGAAATGGCCGAACTTCCCCCGGAGGTGAGGGAAAGAACCGATAAGCTGGATGCCGTGGGGAATACCACTGCTGCAATCGGAAAAGGTTTTGCCATTGGTTCAGCAGCACTTACAGCACTGGCCTTGTTTGGTGCTTATATGACTGCAGCCAACATCACCATGATCGATGTGTCGGAAGCCATGGTGATTGCCGCGGTATTTGTCGGTGCCCTGCTGCCTTATGTTTTCTCTGCACTAACCATTAAAGCTGTGAGTGAAGCTGCACAATCCATGATTGAGGAAGTCAGAAGCCAGTTCAAATCCATTGAACCCCTCAATAAGGCCCTGGCAGTTATGAAGAAAAACCAGGGAAAAGATCAGAAAGATTGGAGCAAGGATGACAGGGAAATTATGGAAGCAGCGGAAGGTACCCCTGATTATCAACGTTGTGTAACCATTTCTACCAAGGCTGCCCTTCGGCAGATGATCCTTCCTGGGATTATTGCTGTCGCAGTTCCCGTGATTGTTGGTCTGACCCTTGGAGCCGAAGCCCTGGCAGGCCTCCTTGCAGGAGTTACAGTGTCGGGTGTATTGCTGGCCATTTTGCAATCCAATGCCGGCGGCTCCTGGGATAATGCCAAAAAACTGATTGAAAAAGGAATTACCCATAACGGAAAAGAATACGGAAAAGGTAGTGAAGCTCATAAGGCATCAGTGGTGGGCGATACCGTGGGAGATCCCCTTAAGGATACTTCGGGCCCCTCACTGAATATCCTGCTGAAACTGGTTTCCATTGTGGCGCTGGTTCTGGCCGGATCGGCGTTTTAAAGGTTACGCCGCTTTTTTTTAATTTTCTTTTTCCAGCATCAGTCAGGCTCCTTGCCTGGTTGGTGCTGGATTTTTTATGGGATTTCTTACTTCCCGGTGAAGCGGTTATCTCAGCAAACTGTTAATAATGATCAGGAACATCACCATCAGGTAATAACTGTTTATAAAGACGAATGCTTTGATTTTTTCTTTTTCACTTTTTATTCTGAGCCAGGCAACAAAATAGCCGAGGAGAAGGGCAGATGCAATAAAAAGAATTATGATGGCAGGAAGCAGGGTGATGATTTCAAAATATATCAGCATAATGCCGGACAAAACCGTAGCCACTACCCAGACAAAAGTCAGGCGATAAATCTGTTCATGGATGAGCAGATCGCTCAATACCGGAAAACCGGCCATGCGGTATTCTTTGTCATATCGTAAAATGATAAGCCAGAAATGAGGAATCTGCCCGATAAAGAAGAAAAACCCCACCAGTAAAATGTGCGGATGCAGGATTTGTCCTCCTGCAGCGGTCCAGCCGATAAAAGGAGGCAAAGCCCCCACCAGGGAGCCGGGCACTACAGCAAAAGCTGTTAGCCGCTTCAAAAAAGTATACACTCCGTTATACCACCCCAGGGTTACAAAGGCAACAAGAGTTGGCAAAGGACCGGAATAAGCCAGCAGCAGTGCTAAACCTATCATGCTAAGGCATGCAGCAAATATGGATGCCCTCACGGGAGAGACTTTCAGGGAAGGAATGGGGCGGTGGCGGGTGCGGGCCATCTTCCGGTCAGGCCCTGATTCCTGCACCTGGTTAATGGCGGATGATCCGGCTGCCATCAGAAATACTCCTGCTGCCATGCTGACCCATGGAGATGAAAATGAACCCTGGTATAGCAGAAATCCTGTTAAAGCCGATAGGGTTACAGGGAAGGTGATTTTCGGCTTGGCCAGCTGAAAATAGTTGCGAAAAACAGAAAAAGAAAACGGTTTACTCATTCAGAGATTTGAGAAACTCAACGATAAATTCTATTTCCTGCTCCGAAATTTCTCCCTCGTATGAAAGCATTTGTCCGGCCCGGAAACCAACGGTGATATCGTAATCCGGATCGTAGATGGAGCGTCTTACATATTCTTCATCGTATACAACCTCCCGTTCTTCTCCATCGGTAATTACCGTGATGGTTTCCCCAAACCGGCCTTTGAAAGTAGGTCCCACAACGGTGGTTCCATCAAGGGAGTGGCAAGCCACACAACCCTGCCTTTCCACAATCTGTCTTCCTAAAACGACAGGATCAGCATCATCGGGTATTTCTTCAACCATGGCATCGGGGTCTTCGTACCACTCCCAGAATTCTTCAGGTTCCATTACCACCACCTCGCTTATCATGTAGGAGTGCTGCAAACCGCAATATTCAGCACAGAAAATATTGTAAGTTCCCGTTTTGGTGGCTTCGAACCAGGTGCGGTTGTTTGCAAGTCCGGGCACCATGTCTTCTTTGATCCGGAAGGCCGGAATATAAAATGAGTGAAGCACATCCAGTGCATTCAGGTTAATGATTACGGCAGTGTCTTTTGGAACGTAAAGTTTATCGGAAACCCTGCCGTTTTCGTAACGGAAGGAAAAACTCCACATACGGGCATTGGCAGTTACTACCAACCCTTCGTCCGGTGGTCTTTTCATGGGTATCCATCCCACATACCCATAATAAAACATTCCCATTACCAGGATCAGCGGAATAATCGTCCAGGTTATTTCCAGGCCGACACTGTCCTTTACCTGGGTTGGTTTAGGGTTCTTTTTGCTGTTGTACCGGACCAGAAAAATGATAATGGTAACGGTGATACCAATCAAAAAGAAAAAGCTTACCCCCATGATGAAAAGAAAGGCGTCGTTTACCCCTTCTACAAATGTTGAAGCTCCTGAGATCATATTTGAAGTTTATCTGTATGAATAATCAAAAAAGGTAACATAAAGCACCAGCAAAAAGACAACAATCACCAAAACGGTGAAAATTGTATAGAGCTTATTGTCGAATTTTAAATGCATAAACCAAACCAGTACAATGCCTGCTTTGGCACCTGCAATGAGCATGGCAACCAGGGTGTCGAGCCTCCCCAGTTCCAGTGTGGTAACTGCCACACTTATACCTGTGAGCACAATTAATGCTGCCAAAACAAAAACATGGGACCGGTAACTGCTGATATGTGGTTTTTCCTGGCTCATGATCAGAATTTTTTAATGAATTAAATAAAACAAAGGAAAAAGGAAAATCCAGATAAGGTCCACCAGGTGCCAGTAAAGTCCTGTATTTTCCAGCCAGATGTAATCTGTGCTGTGTATCTTATCTGCCCGGATCTGCTGAAACACGTAAATAAACAAACCGATTCCAATAAGAATGTGCAGGGCATGGATTCCGGTCATTACATAATAAAGCCCGAAAAATAAAATGGTTCCATGACCCAGCTCCAGAAGGGCTTCCCCACCGGGATAAAAACCATATTCAATTTTGGCACCCCACTCAAAATATTTGTTTACCAGAAAAACCACGGCTATCAAAAGGGTGATGCCCAGAAAAACCAGCGCATGTTTTTTCAGCCCCTTTTGAATAGCGGAAATGGACATAGCCACAGTGGCACTGCTAACCAACAGCAATACCGTATTCAGGGTGCCGAGGAAAACATCCAACTCTTCTCCTCCCAGCTGAAAAGCCACCGGGTTGCGATAACGATAAACCGCATATACCAGAAACAGCATGCCAAACAAAAGGAGTTCGGTAAAAATAAACAACCACATGCCTAGCTTATCGCCTTCGTCGTCGCGGTGTACATGCGTATGTTCTGCGTTTTTTTCCATCTTTCCGCTTATTTGTATTCGTATGGTTTTTCAGTTACTTCCGGAATGTCTTCCCAGTTTTCAAGGGTAGGAGGGGTATCGGCCTGCCACTCCAGAGTTTTACCACCCCAGGGATTCTTGTCATTGGTTTTTTCACCATACCTGGATGATCTTACCAGGTTGACAATGATGATCAAGGCTCCGCCAATCATCAGAATGGCACCCAATGATGACAAAATATTTGCCCCATGAAACTCAGGCAGGTAATCGTAGTACCTTCTCGGCATTCCCATGATGCCCAGGTAAAACATTGGCAGGTAAAGGGCAAGGAAGCCGGCAAAAAATATCAGCCAACCCATATTGGCCCAGCTGGCGTCAAACATGCGTCCAAACATTTTTGGGAACCAATAATGCAATGCTGCGAGAAATGAAAAACCCGTACCTCCAAAAACAATAAAATGGAAGTGGGCCACTACAAAGTGGGTGTCGTGCAAATGCACATTGGTAGCCAAAGATCCAAGGGTGAGGCCGCTGAACCCCCCTATCATGAAAACAAAAACAAATGATACTGCCCAGAAGAACGGGGTTTGAAATATCAAAGAGCCTTTATACATGGTTGCCACCCAGTTAAATACCTTGATGGCAGAAGGAATGGCCACCAGAAAGGTGAGGAAGCTAAATGCAAAAAGCGCCCTTCCGCTCATGCCTGAGGTAAACATATGGTGACCCCACACAAAATATCCTACGAAAGCAATGGCCAGTGATGACAAAACGATGGCTTTATATCCATAAATCCTTTTCCTGGAAAAAACCGGAAGGATTTCGCTGATCACACCCATACCCGGCAGGATCATGATGTACACTGCGGGGTGGGAATATATCCAGAACAGGTGCTGATACAGGATGGGGTCGCCGCCAAGGGCGGGATCGAAAATACCTACCCCAAGGGTGCGCTCCATTACCGTAAGCAGCAATGTAATTCCAATTACCGGCGTGGCAAGGATCTGAATCCATGCGGTGGCATAAAGGGTCCAGGGAAATAGTGGCATTTTTAACCATTTCATGCCGGGAGCCCGCAAGCGGTGGATGGTTACCACAAAGTTGATACCGGTAAGGATGGAAGAAAAACCAAGCACAAAGGCTCCCACCAGGGCGGGCACAATATTGGCCGGGGTCTGGAAGCTATATGGGGCATAAAAGGTCCATCCGGTGTCAGGGGGACCGTCACCCATAAACTGGGAGGTTAGCACAATAAGGATACCGATCACATAAATCCACCATGAAGCCAGGTTCAGTTTGGGAAATGCCACATCTTTGGCCCCGATCATCAGGGGCAGGAAAAAGTTGCCAAAAACAGCCGGCAGCCCGGGTACCACAATGATAAATATCATAATGATTCCGTGCATGGTAAACATGGCATTGTAGGTGGCCGGCCCCATGATGGTGTGTCCGGGGGCAATGAGCTGTATCTTCATCAGCAAGCCCAGAATCGCTGCCACTGAAAAGAAAACCAGCATGGTATACAAATACAGCAACCCAATGCGCTTGTGGTCGGTAGATAATATCCAACCCAGTATGCCCCTGTATTTTCCTTTGTATTCAAGGAAACTTTCGTGATTGCTTTTGGTTGATTCTGACATATTGTTTTTGAATATTTAAAGGGTTAAGTCGTGCGTTTTCTGGATTTAAAAACCAGTACCAGGAAGGTTAGCACCGCAAAAAATAAAATCAGGGTGCCGGCCACCTTGGTAATGTTCATAACATATTGTTGCCCTTCGGGATCGTAGGTATAGCAATAGGCCAGTATCCTGCTCAAAGAGGGGCCTGATTTTCCTTCAGATGTTTCAATAACCGCCATTTTAAGGTCAATGGGCAAAAAATAGGTGCCGTGAAGGTAACGGGTTATTTTTCCGTCCTGGGAAACAAATATCATTGCCGAAGAATGAAGGAAATCAAATCCTGTGCGACGATATTTGAAACCCACCGCTTCGGTGATCTTACGGATGTTGGCGCTGTCGGCAACAAAAAACTTCCAGCCATCCGGGTCAAAATCCTTGGTTACAAGATGATGGTAGGTGTTTCGGTTGGTTTTGGCCAGCTCGGGACCCTCCCTTGGGTCAAAGCTGATGGACAATACCTGGAAATCTTCTCCAAGCTCCATATCCGAACGCGAAAATACCTGGGCCATGGCTTCCATGAAAGGGCTGCAAATACCCGGGCAACGGTAATAAACAAGAGCCAGCACCGTGGGCTTGTCAAGCAAATCGTCCATCAATACGGTATTTCCGTCATGGTCTATCAGGGAAATATTTTCCGGCAGGTATTCGTCCAGCCTTTCAAAAATGCCGATTTCTCCTTCTCCCGGCTGATATTGCCTTTCCAAATCCTGGGAAAAAACGCCCCCAAAAACGATTATCAGGCATAAGGTTAAAAATAATGATTTCATAATATATATGTTTTTTTGTTACAAATGATGATGGACACTTTCTTCCAGCAGGGGGTGGTTTTTTGGAACCAATGCACTTCTGCTGAGGGTCTCCAGTACTGCAATGATAAACAAGCCTGCATACCCGATCCAAAGGCCAACTTCCACAAACCCAAACCTGATCGCTCCATAGCTTCCCGGCATGATCTGGAGAAAAAGGCTGATCCACAACCCAACAACCAGCAAAAGGCTGATGGAAATGAGCACTTCCTTTTTCCTCCCTACCTTGTCCGACATCAGGACAAGAAAAGGGATGGCAAAATTGATCAATGGCTCGGCGTAAAAGAAAAACTGCCATTCACCCACAAAGCGGGGGTAATAATAGGCCGTAAGTTCAGGAATATTTGCATACCAAATGATCAGGAATTGCATAAACCAAAGATAACCAAAAACAATACTGAACCGGAAAAGATAACGGGCCAGGTCGTGGCGATGGGCCTGGTTGAGCTGTGGGAAATATCCTTTGCCATTAAGGAAAAACAACAGCAACACAATCAGGGCCACTGCATAATACATACTGGTAACCATTACCCTGAACCCAAAAAGGGTGCTGTACCAATGGGCATCAATAGTCATGATCCAGTCAATGGCAGCCAGGGAGAAAAATATAACGCTAACAAAAATAAATATCCTGGAAAAATAACTGCTCTTGTTAAAATACTTCAGGTCAGCCTGTTGATCCTCTTTGAGTGAAAACTTCCTCAGGGCATATGCCAGTGATATCCAGAGGACAAAATATACCACAATGCGGATCATGTAAAAGGGCACATTTAAAAAAGGTGATTTGTGGGCAATCAGCTTATCGGTTTCGGTAATGCCGGGCTGGGCCCATTTGTATATATCGGGAAGTCCGAAATACAGCAAAAGCATGAGTATGGCTGCCACGGGCAAAAATGCGCCCAGTGCAAGAGGAATGCGCTGAAACATTGCCGACCAGCTCGAATTGGTTATGTATTGAAGGCTGTAAAACATCAGGGCACCTATGCTGATGGTGAGAAAAAACAAGTTGTTAAGCAAAAGGTTGGCCCATGTTCTTGATGGATCGGTTGTGAAACCGGTTATCACCGCAACAACGCCAACCAGCAGCATCAGTGCTGCGGCAATTTTTACGGACCGGGATGGTTTATAAGTTGCTTCCATAAGGAGTTGTGTTTTACTTTTCCTGTAATACTTTTTCAATAAATGCCACAATCTTCCAGCGATCTTCCGGCTGAATAAGTGAGGCATGTGCTCCCATAACACCCCACCCGGCGCTGATGACGTGGTAGACCTCTCCCTCCGGCATTTCCATTACTTCCGGGTCCAGCAGAGACGTGGGAGGAATTACGTATGCCCCGCTGGTGTGCAGGTTACCCTGCCCGTCGCCCCGCTCTCCATGGCAATTGCCGCAGAATACCCTGTATAATTCCTTGCCTTCTGCCAGCAGCTTTTCGTTTATTGTTAAGGGGTTTTCAAGGGCCTGCCCTGCTTGTTCCCGGCCTGCAAAGTCATCCGGATAAGGATAGGGAACCAGGTGGCGGGGTACGGTACCTTCTACCGGTACCCGCATGGTTTTTCCATCCTCCATGGCCGGGTTATCGGAATAAGTCTGATAGGCAGGACTGTGGGCCATATCAGGAAAATATTCATAGCCTTTATCTTCCCGGGTGCGGTCGCAGGAAAATAACAGGATGGACAGCAAAGCAAACACAACAAAAACTGGTTTGCTCTTCGGTTCCTTGATTAATCTTTTGACAGTCATATACGGGGATTAAGGTTAAAAGTCAATTTCTTTTTCCAGGATATCTTCAGCTCCGCTTTCCTTGAGCCATCCTTTGATGTCTTCCGGGTTGAAGTTTTGATCCAGCACCAGGTAAAACCGGTCGTCCATGGCTTTGGGGTCGGGCATTTTGGCTTCCTTGCCGGGGAAAAGCTGTGTTCTGCCCAGGAAAGTGAAAACCGAAAGCCCACCCGTAACCAAAATGGTGAGCAAAAACAAAATGACCACAAAGGGCGGAAAGTTGAAATACGGCTTTCCGCCGTAATTCAATGGATAATCAATAACGGCAGTGTAATACAGAAATCCGAATGCTCCAATAATGGTCATTACTCCATAAATAAAAGCCATGTAAGGGAGCCGTGACTCCGGGGCAAAAGCTTTCATCAGGTCATGATCTGCAAAAGGGCCGTAAATATCCTTGATGTTTACCCCGTTTTCCTTCAGCTTCCGAAAAGCCTTCAGCAACAAGGTTTCATCGTCAAAAACCCCGATAATGTGTTTATAGCTCATCTTTTTCCGGTTTTTGGTTAACATTTTTTCCGATACGGGAAATGGGCTTTACCTCGTTAACGGCAACAACGGGAATAAACCTTACAAACAGCAGCATCCCGACAATAAACAACCCGAAGGTGCCCACAAATATGCCGATATCCACCATAGTTGGCTGGTAGTGTGTCCAGCTGGAGGGCAAAAAGTCTTCTGCCAATGAAGATATCAGGATCACAAAGCGCTCAAACCACATCCCGATATTGATCAGAATGGATACCACAAAGAGGATAAACAGATTTCTCCTGGCTTTTTTCCACCAGAAAACCTGGGGCACGATGGCGTTGCAAACCACCATGATCCAGAATGCGGTGGAAAAGGACCCGGTGACCCTGGCATTAAAGAAAGTGTAAATTTCATAGGTTACCCCTGAATACCACGCAATAAATATTTCGGTAGCATAGGCCAGGCCAATGAGTAAACTGCTGTATTTGAGAACCTTGGCAATATTTTCAAAATGCTTTGGTGTAATGTAGTCGGCAATATTAAACACTTTGCGCATAAGGATCATCAGGGTGAGTACCATGGCGAATCCTGAAAAAATTGCACCCACAAAAAAGTAAGGCGGCAGGATGGTAGCATGCCATCCCGGCAACACCGAAACGGCCAGGTTAAGAGATACAATGGTGTGTACTGATATTACCAGGGGTGCTGCCAGACCACCAAGAAGTTTTAACAATGTTTCATAACGGTTATAAGTATACAATGACCCATTCCATCCCAGGCTGAATA
>SLRE01000210.1 GCA_007131125.1 Bacteroidales bacterium
GTATTCAGCTACAGCGCCAAACCCGTGATCTACGGTTCGCTGGCGGCGCGACTGGCGGGCGTGGATGGCGTGTACGCGATGATCACCGGGCTAGGGCATGCATACACAACCCAGAGTTTTCGCACGCGGCTGATCCGGCTAGTGATGACCCGGTTGTACCGGATCGGACTGGCCTGTTCGCACCGGGTGTTCTTCCAGAATCCGGACGACCTGCAGGAATTCCTGGACCAGGGAATGTTGCGCGATCGGAGCAAGGTGGTTCGCGTGAACGGCTCCGGCATCGACCTGGAACGGTTTGCGCGCCAGCCCCTGCCGGAGGGCCCGCCGGTCTTCCTGTTCATCGGCCGATTGCTGACGGAGAAGGGGATTGCCGAGTTCGTGGAGGCTGCGCACGCGGTGGCGAAGCGCTGGCCCGAGGCCCGGTTCGTGGCCGTGGGCCCGCACGATCCGTCTCTACCGCACGCAGTGCGGGCGGAGGATCTGGAGGCGTGGAAGCGGGCGGGCGTGGTGGAGTTCGTCGGCGGGGTCAAGGACGTTCGGCCCTGGATTGCGGACTGCTCGGTATTCGTGCTGCCCTCCTACCGCGAGGGGACGCCGCGCTCGGTGCTGGAGGCGATGGCGGTAGGACGGGCGATCGTCACCTCGGATGCCCCGGGTTGCCGGGAGACCGTGGTGCCGGAAGAGAATGGGTTGCTGGTGCCGCCGCGGAAGTCCGCGCCGCTCGCACAGGCGATGGAGCGCTTTCTGCAGGAACCGGAACGGATTCCGCGCATGGGCGAGGCCTCGCGCCGGCTGGTGGAAGAAAAATACGACGTGCGCAAGGTGAACGCGGTGATTCTGGAGGCGATGGGGCTGGCTGATGTCGGTACGTGAGCCACTGCGGCTGGAACACATCGTGTTTTTGCAGAAGCACACGGTCTTTGCCGAACAGTGGGAAGAGGTTGCGGATTTCCTGAAGCAGGCGTTTCCAGATGTGCGTGTGACGGGCGCGGGGCGCGCGGAGGATCTTCCGCCGGGGCTGGAAGCGGACGTGGTGATCGCGCCGACGCTGCCCTGGTTGCCCGAGGCGCTGGAGCGGCTGCGGGGGGTGCGCTGGCTGCACCTGCTTTCCTCGGGCGTGGACGCGATCTGGGACATGCCGTTCGACAAGAAGAACCTTGTGCTCACGCGGAGTAGCGGAGTGCACGCGGCGCCAATGAGCGAATACGCATTGGGCGCGATGCTGTACTTCGCGAAGTCCTTTGACCGCTTCGTGGAGCAGGCGCGCGACGGGTTTTGGCAGCGGGCGTGGCTGGATGAACTGACCGGGCGCCGGCTGATGATTCTCGGAATGGGACACGTCGGCGCGATGCTCGCGAAGCGGGCACGGGTGTTCGGGATGCGGGTTATCGGCGTGCAGCGCAACCCGCGACCCGTCGAAGGTGCCGAGCGCTGCATTCGTCCCGACGAGGTGATCGACTGGCTGGGCGAGACCGATTACCTTGTGGTCTGCCTGCCGTTGACGGCGGCGACGCGCAACCGGATCGATGCGGCATTCGTGGGTGCGCTGAAACCCGGTGCGGTGCTGGTCGACATCTCCCGCGGCGGCATCGTGGTCGAATCGGCGCTGGTCGAAGCGCTGGCCTCCGGCCGCCTGCGCGGTGCGGCGCTGGATGTGTTCGAACGCGAGCCCCTGCCGCCGGATTCGGCGCTGTGGCGCCATCCGCGGGTCCTGCTCACGCCCCACGTGGCGGGCACCACGCCCTATTACATGGAACGGGCGCTCGAGGTGTTCGTGGAGAACGCCCGCTGCCTGATGCGGGGCGAGGCGCCCGTGACCCCGGTGGACACCGGGGCGGGGTATTGACCCGAGTGAGCATTCCCGCGAAGAGCACCCGCAGCGATTGGAGGCCGGTTTGAGTTACCGGGTAGTAAAACGCGTTCTGGACATCGCGATGGCGAGCGTGGGGCTGGTGCTGGCCTCGCCGCTGCTGTTGCTGGCGGCGATTGCGATCAAGCTGGATTCGAAGGGGCCGGTGATCTTCCGGCAGCCCCGGCTGGGGCTGAACGCGCAGCCCTTCGACGTCTACAAGCTTCGCTCCATGTACCTCGGTGCTGAGAAGCTCGGGGTGTACGAGGCGAAGGACGACCCGCGCGTGACCCGGGTGGGCCGGGTGCTGCGGCGCCTGAGCCTCAACGAGCTGCCCCAACTGTTCAATATCCTGAAAGGCGACATGTCCCTGATCGGCCCGCGCCCGGTGCTGCCGTTTCACCCCTGGCCGCTGGAGGAATACACCGAGGCGCAGCGCAAGCGCTTCCAGGTGAAGCCGGGTCTGACCGGCTGGGCGCAGGTGAACGGGCGCATGAACGTGCCGTGGGAGGAGCGGCTGCGGTACGACGCCGAGTATGCGGAGAACCTGTCGTTCCGGTTCGACCTGCGGATCTTTCTGAAGACATTCGGCGTGCTGCTGTCGATGCGGGACAGCTACAACACCAGCGAAACCGCGACCCGGCGTGGCGGGGACGAGTGATCGGGTTGGGGGCGGCCGCGCGGCGGGCGTTCGCGGGTGCGGCCTGCTCAGGAGTGCAGATCGGATGAAAGCAATTGGAGGGCGCCTCGCGCGCGGATGAACATCAC
>SLRE01000049.1 GCA_007131125.1 Bacteroidales bacterium
CCGGAGTTGATCGCACAATACCGCAACAGCAACGTGGCTTTACTTACTCCTCTCAGGGATGGGATGAACCTGGTTGCCAAAGAATATGTGGCTTCCCTTACTGACCAAAAGGGAATGTTGATTCTCAGCGAATTTACCGGGGCAGCCAAGGAGCTTGGCGAGGCCATTATTATTAACCCAAACAGCCGTGGAGCTATAGCCAATGCAATTAAAGAGGCCCTTGAAATGCCGGAAGAAGAGCAAATCAAGCGAAATAAGCGCATGCAGAAACGGCTGAAGCGGTATAATGTGTTCCGCTGGGCAGATGATTTTGTCAATACCCTGGTAAAAATAAAGAATGACACCGAAGAAACCACCAAAAACAAAAAGTTTACCCCTGAAATTGCCCAGAGCATTGTTAAAGACTTTCAGAAGGCCAAAAACAAGATCATCATTGTAAATTACGATGGTACGCTTGTTCCTTTTCAGAAAGATCCGGCCGTTGCAGCACCCGGTGAAAATCTCCGGCAGCTGCTTAAAAACCTTCGCAGCAAAGAAAATACCGATCTGGTTATTTTGAGTGGAAGAGGTAGGGAAGACCTGGAAAATTGGCTGGGCAGCCTTCCTGTTAGCCTTACCGCCGAGCATGGTGCCTGGCTTCGCAACGGAGACGATCATGAATGGCGGCTCTTCAAGCCCTTGTCTGCACAATGGAAGGAGGAAGTAATGGACATCCTGGAAATGTATACCGACCGCCTTCCCGGATCCTTTATTGAAGAAAAGGAATACTCCGTGACCTGGAATTTTTACAAATCTGATGTAGAGCAAGCCGGCTTTCTGTCAAGAGAAGTCAATGATCACCTGGTATCCATAACCGAAAACATTAACGTACAGGTAATGCATGGATATAAGTCAATTGAAGTGGCTAACTCAGGCATCAACAAAGGCGAGCTGGCTTCCTACTGGCTTTCAAAAAAGAAATATGATTTTGTTCTGGCCATTGGGGCGGGCTGGTCTGACGAGTTGTTGTTCCAGACCCTCCCTGAATGCGGTTATTCCTTTAAGGTTGGACAAATTCATACAGGAGCCAGGTTTGTTTTAAAGCAGCAACAGGATGCCCTTAAACTGCTTGAAATGCTGAAAGATTCCTGATGTTTTAATTTTTTCACCCGGCCGGGCCGGCATTAAAAGGCCCGGCTTTTTATTTTTGCGATTCCTTATCCATGACAACCCTTGTTTTGGGCAGGCATTGGGGATACTCTTTCTGGATAAATTCAATGAGTTTTTCACGAATGTAAACCCGGAGATCCCAGGCTTTTGGAGAGCTTTCGGCACTCATGAGGGCACGGACCTCCAGGGTATGCTCTTTGGCATCGGTCACCTGCAGCACATTCACCTGCTTATCCCAGTTTGGACTGTATTCCAGCAGGCGGGTCAGTTCCTTTCTGATGGCTTCAATGGGAATGGTATAATCGGTGTAAATAAAAACAGTGCCAAGGATATCAGCAGAAGTACGGGTCCAGTTCTGGAAAGGCCGTTCCAGGAAATAGGTGGAGGGAACCACCAGCCTTCTCTTGTCCCATATGCGCACCACCACATAGGTAAGGTTGATCTCTTCTATCCAGCCCCATTCGTTTTCTACAATCACCACATCGTCCAGGCGTATGGGCTGTGTAATGGCGATCTGAAACCCTGCCAGGATGGTACCCAGGGCCTTCTGGGCAGCCAGACCAATGATAAGACCTGCAATACCGGCCGAAGCAAAAAGACTGACCCCGATATTCCTCACCCCTTCAAAAAGCATAAGGGTAAACCCGATGGCTATGATGATGATAATGAACACCAGGATTTTCTCAAGAATATTGTATTGTGTATATAACTTTCTGGATTGGAGGTTGTCGGCCTGTGAAATATCGTATTTTGCCAGCATTTTTAATTTCCCCAGCCTGATAAAGGCAATTACTGCCCATGCAATGGCGGCAATAAACAACACCGCCCCGGTTTGCTCCAGAAAACTTTGAAAATTATCAGGCAAGGGTTCAATCACTTGCACCCAGTTTTGAAGAAAAAGTGCCAATATCAGAACAAGTATCGGACTAATGAATCTCGTAAAGTTTTTCATAAGTTGGTCTTTCTTAGGTTTCCATCTTTTAAAATTAATAAAAAACCATTTACAATTGCAATATCAAATCCTGCAACTAAATTATCAGTTAAGGAATGGATTTTTGTTTGGCAGGGTTCCAAATTAAAGAGAACGGACCGCCATTGGCTAACACAAAAAAAGGGTGCCACTCAGGTAAAGCGGCACCCTCTTGAATAGAAAGAGTTTTTATTAAAGCGGATTGGTAAGGTCAAAGTCAGCCTGGAAAACAATTTCTCCGTGGTATTGCAATTGATAGGAGAAATTGGTCATGTCTTCATCCATCACGATATTCCACTGCCGGTCAAGGGTATCCACCAGCAGTTCAATGGTATATTCATCGGCCGGGAAATGCTGGCTGTAGGCGGTGCCTGTGCCGTCGGCATACCCTCCGTAAAGGGTGCGCTCTTCCGGTGTTCCATCGGGGTAGCGGTGGTCATGGCGGAAACGCAGGCGGCCATTTTCAACAAGGAACATCCAGGTGCGGGATTCATCATCGTCAAGGTGAAAAGGAATATGTACCCTGTCTTCTTCACAAACGGTAACATGCATCACAAAGTCCATATGGGCCCAGCTTTCCCTGCCTTCTTCCATATAGGTTTCTTCTCCGCGATAGCTGTTTCCGCACAAACTAATCAGGTTATCCATAAATGCCCGTTCGGCCGGGGTAAGCTCCTTTTTCTCGGCTTCTTCCGCACGTTCTTCGGCACTTTCCGGAGCAGGCCCGCAACCGGCAAAGATCAACAATGAAAAAAGCAATACAAAAAGATTTTTTGTCATGGTGTTTGGTTTTTTGGTGAATGTTAATTAAGGCACGAACATACGATTTTTTGGGGATATTTTCTGAAAAAATCAACCAATGAATAAAGGTTTTTGGTCGTAATTTTTTATGAGAAAGCGCAGATTTCTGTTTTTTTGCTGCAATTGCTATGGAAAGCCTGGGGCATGCAATATTTTTTTGATTATTTTCGTACGGTAATATTGACAAACACAAATTTTCAGGCTAACTTATTTTTTATGAAAAAATTAATCTTTACCCTTTTTTTTGCAGCTGGGTTTACTTCCCTGGGTTTGTATGCCCAGCAAGCCGTTGTTTCCTCCGGGAACTATCATGAAAATGAAGACCTTTCCATCAGCTGGTCTCTTGGAGAAACCGTTATTGAAACCTTTGTTTCGGATGACTTTATCCTTACACAGGGTTTTCAGCAAACCAGCTTAATTGTCACTTCAGTGGATGATATTGCAGGCCTTGATCTGGGTTTGTCCGCCTATCCCAATCCCACCAGCGATTATCTTACCCTTAGCCTTAAAGGAGAAGCTCCTGAAAACATCACCTATGAGTTGTATGACCTTGCAGGACGGCATTTTTTAAGTGGGGAACTGAAAGATGCCACTAAAGACATATCTTTCAGGGCAATGGATCCCGGTATCTATTTTCTGAGGGTTAATGCCGGCGGTCAACCCGTAAAAACCTTCAAAATAGTTAAACAATAATTCCTGTTAAAAATAAGCAATGAAAAAGTTTTTACTATCCATTTTTCCGCTGCTGCTGGTTTGCAGTGTGCTGGCCCAGGCTCCGTTAAGTTTTAATTACCAGGCTGTTTTAAGAGACCACGCCGGCCAGGTTATGGCTTCGGAAGAAGTAACCCTTGATATCTCAATCCTTCAGGGGAGTATGGAGGGGCAGGTCATTTTTACAGAAACCCATCAAACCCATACAAATGATTTTGGGCTGGTCAATTTACATGTGGGTTCGGTAAGTTCTTTAGAGGATATAGATTGGGGAGAGGGTCCTTACTTTCTTCAGGTAGCACTCAACGGGGATGTCATGGGCACCACACAGCTTCTTAGTGTGCCTTATGCTTTGCATGCCACCACATCGGCAGATGCTTTCAGCGGAGATTACGAAGACCTTGAAAACGCCCCCGACCTTGACCAGTTTGTTGGAGTTGAAAGCCCTTCGGATGGAGACCTTGTTTACTTTGACGGCAATGCCTGGATAAGCATTCCGTTGGGAGAGGAAGGACAGGTTCTGTCGGTAGTTGACGGGACACCTGCCTGGAAAGACATTCCCGGAAATGGCAATGGAAATGGAAATGGTGAAACCGGAACAGTAACCGATGTGGAAGGAAACGTATATCAGACCGTTAAAATCGGTGAGCAATGGTGGATGGCCGAAAACCTGAGAACATCCCAGTACAACAATGGCGATAACCTGCTTACCGGCCTTGATGATACCCAGTGGGAGCACACCACCCAGGGCGCTTACTCCATTTACGAAAATGATGATGACAACCTGAACACTTATGGAAAGCTTTACAACTGGCATGCGGTTATGGACAACCGTGGCTTGTGCCCTGCAGGCTGGCATCTGCCGACCGATGAAGAGTGGCAGCAGATGGAAATGCATCTTGGTATGAGTCAGGATGAGGCCGAAGGTTCAGGCTGGAGAGGTACCGATGAAGGAGGGAAGTTAAAAGCCACCGGCACGGATTACTGGGATGACCCCAATACGGGAGCAACCAATGAAAGCGGGTTTACTGCCCTGCCTGCGGGCGGACGCACTTACCTTGGTATGTATATTTTCCTGAACGAGTGGGCTTACTTCTGGACCTCCACTGAGCAAACCGCTGATTATAGTTCCTGGTACCGGGTACTTTCCTACAATTCCGCCCAGGTTTTCAGGTTTTACAATCATCAGAACAGCGGTTTTGCCGTGCGCTGTGTCATGTCGGCCGAATAAAAAGATATTGCTGTAAAATATAAAAAAGGCCTTGAGGAACTTTCTCAAGGCCTTTTTTTTTGGATAATATTTAATATCAGCGGATGGGCTCTCCGGGTTCCCGCCACCTCACGTCGTAATAGCCGGGTCGTTCTTCCACGGCCCTTCTTTTGAAGTCCTGTGGATAGCCAACACCCTGTGGCCAGGGTCTTAACTCATCACCTTCGCGAATGTATCGGTCGTTGTATTTGGCAAAGAGGTAGTAGCCCAGTTCTCTCCATCTTTCAACAGTATATTCGGCATTGTTGATACTGAAGTCGGTAAGGTACTCCCTCATTCTTTCGAAATCAGACTCATAAAGCATTTCTGCTGCCTGGTCTATGGCGGAACTCATCACATGAGAGCGGTTTTCAACTTCTTTCTGAACCTCCTTAATGTCTTCAATCATAAAGTTGTACAAGCCATATGCATAATTTGAAACCAGGTTGAAAACCCAGTATGCCGATTCCCAGTCAAATTCGAGACTATTTCCGGTAGCCAGCGACTTTGGCACATCATTCATTCCCATATACATGGGCATAAATGCGTTGGAGTAGGTATCGTCAACCGAATACCAGCAAATGCCGCCTATTTCATCGGGAAGCCAGTTGCGTGCCTGGGTAACAAAAGAAAATCCTGTCTGTGGTTGCGAAATGGGCCTTTCCCATGAATAGCGTGTGGTATCGCCTTCCAGCTCAAAAAATATGGGACGCCAGCGGTAGGGGAGGTTGTAAGGTCCTGCGGCAATGCCTTCTCCAGTGTAATAGGGGGTGTCGTGAAAGTGGTCTCTCACCAGGCCTATCATGTCCTGTATGGTGATTTTTTCATCGGGTTTAATAAAAAGAGGATAGGGTTCAGCGCCTTTTACGGCTCTCCAGTATTCGTCAGAAAATTCTTTGGAAGGAGCCATCCTGCGATAAACGCTCCATACGCGGCTTTCACACAAAAGGAGGGAAGTGGGTGTTACCGGGTCGTAGGCATCCACAAAGCTAAAGTCGCGCTTATTGCCTTCAAACCAGCCCATTTCCCGGGCAAAATCCACCACATCTTCTGCCCACATCCAGTTTTCGGTATCGTCCCAATCCACCTGACGGATTCGGGCCTGGTTGGCATGTGCGGCAATATACCCTTCGGGCACTCTTGCTGCCACCCAAACGGCACCTTCACCATGCTCTCCTTTTCCGATAAAATCCACCACCCAGGCTTCATTCTTATCGGCAATGGAAAATGATTCTCCGGTATCTTTATAACCATAGGTTCTGGCCAGTTCATCCATTATCAGTATGGCTTCCCTTGCCGAAGTAGCGCGCTGAAGGGTGGTCCACATCAGGTTGCCGTAATCAAACAGCCCGTCTCCATTATGCAGTTCTGAGCGGCCGGTGAAAGTACTTTCCGCAATGGAAACCTGTTTTTCGTTCATGTTTCCAACTACCCGGTAGGTACGGGGTACCTGGGCGATGCTGCCTAAGTATTCCCTTGCATGAAAACCGTATATCCTGAGAGAATCTCCGGGTTCATGTTCTCCTCCCGGGTAAAAATGAATGGGTTGCATAAAGCCGGCCATATCATAAAGGTAGCTGGTCATAACGCTGCCATCGGCACTGGCTCCCCTGGATACCAATACATTGGTGCAAGCCAGGGTATGATTGGCCTGCCCGGCCAATAACAAAGTAAAAGCTGCAAAAGCAATGAAAAGAGTTTTTCGCATTTCTGGTGAGGTTTATGTTAAAAATGTTTTTCTGCCCAGCAAAAATAAAGGATTTTATTCTTTTCCCCGGGTTTTGGTCAGGATTTCCAACGGTGGGTTGTTTCCTCAAAAAAACCGCCTTCACTCACGGTTAGAGTAAAGGCGGGGAATTTGTAAAATAATTTTTCCGGGATTACTTATTCATCCCTCCGCAAACAGTAATTACCTGCCCTGTGATGTAGGCCGACATTTCCGAGCCCAGGAACACGGTAAGGTTTGCAACATCCTCGGGGGTTCCGGCCCTTTTCAGAGGAATTTTTTCAGCCCATCCTTTTTTGACATCTTCGGGAAGGCCAGCGGTCATTTCGGTTTCAATAAACCCGGGAGCGATGGCATTGCAGCGAACGTTGCGTGCGCCGATTTCCTGGGCTATCGATTTGGTGAAAGCAATCATGCCCGCTTTGGAAGCCGCATAATTGGCTTGTCCGGCATTTCCGCCCAATCCGACAATGGAACTCATGTTGATAATGCTTCCCTGACGTTGCTTCAGCATATACTTCTGCACGGATTTGGTAAGGTTGAATGCTGATTTCAGGTTGATGCGGATTACATCATCCCACTGCTCTTCTGTCATGCGCATCAGCAGGGTGTCCCTGGTGATACCGGCATTGTTGACAAGAATGTCAATGCTGCCGAATTCTTTGGCGACATCAGCAGCCAACTGCTCACTTTCGGTAAGGCTGCTGGCATCCGACCCATAGCCTTTGCCTTTCACTCCATGCTTTTTTATTTCTTCTTCAAGGCTTTTGGCCGCCTCATCATATTTCAAATCAGAAAAAGCCACATTGGCACCCGCTGCTGCAAAAGCCAGCACGATTGCTTTTCCAATTCCTCTTGCTCCTCCTGTTACCAGGGCATTTTTTCCTTCTAACATTTTCATACGATTTGGTTTTGATTAATAATGTCCGGATATTTTGTCAGTTTGGTTAAAATCAATTAAACGGGGATTTAAAGCAGTTTCCCGAAAAAACTTTTAAAAAAGATAAAACATCCGTGAGGGATTTTGCAACCAAAAGGGGCAATACTTCACGGATGTTTTTTTAGGTTATGTTAAAATTACAAAGATATTTTAACACACACAATTTCAAACTTTTTCCGGAATGTTACAACCATTTGATGATGTTGAAGTCCTGCCGGTGGGGCAGGTCAGGGTGTTTAGGAAACATCCTGAAAGCGTAGTTGTAAATTCCCGTACGCTTGGTGGGGATGTCACAACGATAAGTTACCAGGTTGTTTTCCGTTTTTATTTTATCCATTTCATAAACGGCGATTACTTCATTTTCACCTTCAAATGATTTCTGGATAAACACCACTTCCACTCCAAAATCAGCCTGGCTAAGTTCATTCAGGTCAATGACCAGCTCTGCCTGAAAGGCATCACCCAATAAAAGGGACTTTTCGCTGCTGCTCAATATTTTTTTGGAATTTACTTCAATACTGTCCCATCCCCTGAGTACTTTGTTTTTCCAGTTTGAGATCTCACGGGCTCTTTCATAATCGTCATGGTGGATTTTCTCAGAGCTTTCAAAAAGCTTTTCATAGAAACGTTCCATGTAATCATCAAACATCCGTTTGTTGGTATAATGGGGTGCCACTTTGGCGATGCAGTTTTTGGTCCATTTTATCCATTTTTCGGGGATGTTCTTGCCGTTTCGACCATAGAACATGGGGATGATTTCATTTTCCAGGGTATTGTAAATGGTTTCGGCGTCCAGTTCATTCTGGAACTCCTGGTTGTCGTAGGTTTTCTCTTCTTTAAGAGCCCATCCTGTTTCGGGCTGGTAGCCTTCGGCCCACCAACCGTCGAGCACGCTGAAGTTCATTACACCGTTAAGTGCTGCTTTCTGCCCGCTGGTGCCCGAAGCTTCCATTGGGCGGGTAGGGGTGTTCAGCCAAACGTCCACACCTTTTACCAGGGCTTCGCCAAGCTCCATGTCGTAGTCTTCAAGGAAAATAATCTTTCCCCTGAATTCTTTTCTTTTGCTGACCTCAAGGATATGTTTGATAAGGTCCTGACCTGCTTTATCAGCCGGGTGGGCCTTGCCTGCATAAATTATCTGCAGGGGCATATTGGGATTGTTGACGATTTTTGACAACCTTTCCAGGTCGTTAAACAGCAGATGAGCCCGCTTGTAGGTGGCAAAACGCCTGGCAAAACCAATGGTCAGCGTATTTTCGTCAATGGCTTCCAGAATCTGGTATATTTTTCTTGGGGTTTCCTGTCTGCGGGAAAGGTTGGAAAGCAGGCGCTTTTTCATGTACTCAAGAAGCATTTTTCTCTGCTGGTTCCTTAAATCCCAGATGACCTCATCATCAACATCGTAAATTTTCTCCCAGTTGCTGGCATCGGAAATATTTTGCAAAAAGTCTTTTCCAAAAGTCTGGGCATACAATTCCTGCCATTCTTTGGCGGTCCAGGTGCCGTAGTGCACCCCGTTGGTCACATAGCCGATATGGAGTTCTTCGGGGAAGTATCCCGGATAAAGGTCTTTGAACATATTTTGGGAAACCTTTCCGTGAATACGGCTCACACCATTGATGCGTGAAGCAAGTTTGGAAGCCAGTACACTCATTGAATAGGCCTCTTCCGGGTTCTGGGGATTCATTTTTCCGAGTCCCATAAACCTTTCCCAGCTGATGCCCAGGCGGTCGGCATAATGTGGCATGTAGGTACGCAGCATGTCTTCACTGAAAAAATCGTGTCCTGCCGGTACCGGGGTATGGGTGGTGAAAAGGCTGCTGGCTCTTACTGTCTCCATGGCCTCATTGAAGCTAAGCTTTTCATCCTGTACATATTTCCGCAGTCTCTCCAGTGCGGTGAAAGCAGCATGTCCTTCATTGAGGTGGAAAACATCGGGTTTAATTCCCAATGCATCAAATACCCTGATTCCTCCCACACCAAGGAGAAACTCCTGTTTAAAGCGGTTTTCCCAGTCGCCTCCGTAAAGTTGATGGGTGATAAACCGGTCAATGGAGGAATTATCGGGGATGTCGGTATCAAGAAGGTAGAGGGGGATGCGGCCCACATCGATTTTCCAGACTTTGGCATGAACGTTTCGGCCGGGGAAAGCGATGGTAACCTTTATCCGCTCGCCATTTTCGTTGCGAACGGGTACAGCCGACATATCGGAAAAATTATGACTATGGTAGGTTGCGAGTTGTTCTCCTCCGGGGGTGAGGTTCTGGCTGAAATAGCCATAACGGTACAGTAGGCCGATGCCAACCATGTTGATGTTGTCATCGCTGGCCTGCTTCAGGTAATCACCGGCCAGCACCCCGAGTCCGCCCGAATAGATTTTGATGGACTTGTGCAGGCCGTATTCCATGCTGAAATAGGCAATTTTTTTGGATGGTTTGTTCTTGCCTTCTTCCATATAAGCCTTGAAACTGGCCTCCACCTCTTTGTATTTTTGCATGAAGGCAGCGTCATTTTCCAGCTTTTGATAATGCTCAAGGGTGAGGTTTTCCAGGAGTTTGTTGGGGTTTTTCTCGCATTCTTCCCAAAGTTTGGGATCAATACTTTCAAACATCTCCTGTGCGGGGTAGTTCCAGGTCCACCAGAGATTCTTTGCCAAAACCGACAGGCTGGAAAGTGCCTCAGGCACATTAATCTCAATGAGGATTTTTTTCCATTTTGGGCGCATGGTTTCAGAAGGAGGCATTTCCACGGTTTTGGCCGGTTGTGCTTTGGCTTTAAAGAGTTCTTCCCGTCCGTTTACCTTTTCTGTTGCAATTTTAAAAGCATCATAATAATTATGTACCAGGTATTCCCAGGTGCCTTTTGAGGC
>SLRE01000304.1 GCA_007131125.1 Bacteroidales bacterium
TTTAAAGCATTGACCCTGGAAGATAAGTAGGAAACCAAATCGTCTTTTTCATTATTGCCTCCATAACTGCATGAAAACATCATGGCCAAAGCCAGGGTAAGCAAAATCAATTTTTTCATAGAGATAGTGTTTGAGGGTTCCGTTTGTACAAATATAGGAAAAGAAAATGAAGGACTTTCTTCAGGTTTTCTGCAGGAAAAAGAAATGCGCTTTAGTCCATACAAACTGAACTACCGGATAGCTTTTTTTCAGGATGATTTTTCCGGCAGGAAAATTAGTAAAGTCCTTCCTGGCCGTTAAGGTCGCGGGGCCTTTCCTGTCTTTCCCTTTCCTGGTAACCACCAAAGCGATAGGTAAGGCTGAGGGTAAGGATACGGGTTTCCCGGTCGAAACGCCGCTCCTGGGCAAAACGATTGCCGTCGGTTTCCAGCACAAAGCGCTGGGTATTGAAAATATCGCTCACATTGAGGCTGACGGTAGCATTTTGCTGCAAAAAGTTTCTTCTCAACCCCATGCTCATGCCAAAAACAGGCCGTATGTTACCCTGTGGTACTGCGATAGGACCACGGTAATTTCCCATCACCTGCACATTAAACCAGTCTGGAATGCGAACATTGCTCATCAGGGATAAGGTCCAGCTGAAACGGGAGTTGATAAAAGAATCTCCTTCAGCGTCCACACCGGAAACTTCGGAGTGGAAAAGGTTACCGGTAAGTGTGGCATCGGCGTTCTGGCTGAAATTAAACTGGTTTACCAGTTCCACTCCAAGATTTTGTCGGGTATCGGAGTTGATCCAGGTAACAATGGCATAGCGATCGTCAAAAAGCTCAAACACCCTGGAAAGAGCATCCGAGGTATGGCGGAAATACGTGCTTGCACTCAGGAAGTAATTGTCCCACCCACGCAGGTAGCTTACTTCAAAACTATTGGTGTATTCGGCTTGCAGGTAGGGGTTACCGATTCTCAGGTTAAAGAAATCCTGTGCATTGATAAAAGGCATCAGGGCCCAGGTGCCCGGCCTGCGAACCCGGCGACTGTAATTGAGCTGTATATCCTGGTTTTGGGAGATCTCGTAATTCAGGAAAATGCTCGGGAAAAGATCAAAATAATTGTTGGTATGGGTGCTGTCAATGGACGGCTGATAGGATTCCGTGCGGGTATATTCGGCCCTTAATCCTGCCTGGTAGCTAAATGCTCCAAGGTCCTGCTGCAGGATGAGATATGCCGCGTGCACATCTTCATCATAACGGAACTGATTGGTGATGAGATCATCCACTTCAGAATGAGTAAGATCAAAACCAAACTCCGGATCGTATTCCCTAAAGATTTGCTCCAGATCGTTGCGTCTGAGAGTTGAGCGCCAGCCGGCCTCAAAGTTGATGTCTTCTGTCAGGGGAAGTGTATAGTCTATTTGCCCGATATACATCTGGTTGTTCAAAGGCCTTTCATAAGTTTGTAAAGTCCTTTTCTCCTCAACGGGTTCCTGCTGATCATTGAAAAATTCCTGGTCGAAATACTCTATCCGGTCCTGCTCATCGTGGGAAAAAGAAAACCGGGCATCCAGACTTTGCCCATTGCCATTATTATTGGGGCGCCAGGAGTATTCCAGGCCAAATTCGTAATTGGCCCGGGACTGGTCTTCTTCCAAAAGGCGCATATACATGCTGTCCAGATCCAGCTGATTGTCAAGGGTCCTAATGTTGTACAACCTTTCCCGGTCGCGGCTGCGCAGGTTGATATTGGAAAACAGGCGGGTCGAGCTGTTTTGATTCAGATTGTATTCAAACCCGGACCTGATCAGGTGGCCCTGTCGGTAATTATGGGTATCAAAGTCCTGATCCATATAAGGAGATACATTTGGACCGCTGTATTCACGAAAGCTTTCGTTATATTCCCATAATTCCCGGTATTGGTAGGAGTAGTTGGTAAAAATATTCATCCTGTTGGTGCGGTAGTTCAGGTTTATCCCACTTGAATATTTATGTCCTGTACCTGCGGAAGTGTTGATCCGGCCATTAAAGCCGGCCATGCGTTCCTCTTTAAGCACCAGGTTGATAATACCACCTACGCCTTCGGCATCATAGCGAGCAGAAGGGTTGGTAATTAACTCCACACTTTCTATGGCATCGGCAGGAAATTGCTCCAGCAGGGATTCATTGTCATCGCTTGAAAGATTGGCGGGTCGTCCGTTGATATGGATCTCAATATTACCGCTGCCACGCATACTGATGTTGCCTTCCTCATCCACCATCACCGAAGGAAGGGTTTCCAATACCTGAAGGGCAGTTCCCCCTTCGGCAACCACGGTATTTTCCATGCTGAAGATCCTTCGGTCGAATTCACTTCTGAAAAGGGATGCAGCGGCTTCTACAACCACTTCGGTCAACTCCTCCGAAAGGGGAGCCAGATCAATTTCTCCCAGGTTTTTGGTTCCCTCCTGCAATTCAACCTCCTGCCACAATTCCTCAAAACCAATGTAACCTAACCTGAGATAATAGTTGCCGGGATCGGCATGCAATTCAAACTCACCTTCCATATCAGCCACTCCACCGGTTACCATGGAACTGTCCGACTGGCTCATCAGGGAAGCATTGGCAAATTCCAGGGGTTCTTCATTCCCCTCATGAACAACCGTTCCTTTTACCACGGCCTGCCCGGACAACTGATGGGGAAATAAAAATGCCATGCCAAAAAGGGGAATAATAAGTAGCTTAAACATTAAACTGAAAATATTTTTGTAGGTAATATTAAACATAGGTGTCTCCTCAAAAAATGCTGGATTAATGAAAAAGCCGGGTCTTTCAGAACCGGCAATGCCTTAAAAAAAAACGCACTGCCAAAAAAAATGTTTAACGGGCAAAAACAACAGAAAGCAGGACAGCATTGCAGGTATATCTAAAAACCATTAAAGACAAGGCCATGCGGGGATACGTTAAAAAGTTTTAAGTCCACGACAGGCTTAAAAAAAATCAAATGATTTTCTGTATTTTTGTGCTCCCAACCTTTAACTGATGGGATCAAGCCGTATTTTTCCAGAATTATTAAGCGGCTTCCCACTTTTATGTATTATTAAATGAAAAAGTTTAATTTTTCCATAGCGGTTTTATTCATCATCTTTTTTACAATTCCGGAGGGCCATGCCCAAAACACAGAAAACAGGGGAAATGGGCGCATTTCCGTATTTCTGGATTGCCCATGGTGGTGCGATGAGAATTTTATCATGGAGGAAATCCCGGTGGTTTCCTATGTAAGGGATAAGGAACTAGCCGATGTGCATGTAATGATGACCCGTCATGGCGGGGGCATGGCCGGTACCAGTTATGTCATTTCATTTTACGGTTCCGGTGAATTTGAAGGCCAGAATCATGAATTAAGCTATTGGGCGCCCAGGACCAATACCGCCGACCAAAACCGCAGAGGCTATACCAACAAACTGAAAATGGGACTGGTGTATTACATCGCCCAGACGCCCATAGCCAGCCAGGTGCAGATATTCTTTGATTATGACCCGGAGCGCCCGGTGGTACCTGAAGAAGAAATTGAAGACCCCTGGAACCGTTGGGTGTTTGAGATTTATGGAGGTGGCAACTTCCGCAAAGAAGAAAAAAGCTCCTCCATGAGCTTGCGCTACGGCATAATTGCCGACAAGATCACCCATGACTGGAAAATACGTTTGCGCCCTTACTTCAATTACAGCGACCGTACTTTTGTTACCGATGAGGAGGACATTCGAAGTGTTTCCCATCGCAATGGCTTCAACGGGCATGTAGTGAAGAGCATTAACCAGCACTGGTCTGTGGGAGTATTCAACTCCATGCTTTCCAGCACTTTTCATAATATGGCCTTTAATTTTGAACTCAGCCCTGCCGTCGAATACAGCCTATTCCCTTACCGGGAAGCTACCCGGCGCTCTATCTCTTTTTCTTACCGAATGGGTTACGGCTACCATAACTATCGTGAAGAAACGATTTTTGAAAAGGAGGATGAGTTTCTTTTTGCCCATTCAGTTGAAGCCGCAGCCAGGTTTCAGCAACCCTGGGGCAGCATCAGGGCCGGAGTAACGGGTTCGCATTATTTTCACGACTTCCGTTCCAACCGGGCAGAGTTTTTTGCCAACCTGAACCTGCGGCTTTTCCAGGGGTTTTCCCTGTCCCTCAGTGGAAACCTCGACCTGATCAATGACCTGCGCTCAATCCCCCTGGGCGACCTTTCGGTGGAAGAGATCCTGCTTGAACAATCCCAGCAGTCAACCAGTTACCAGGTAAATGGCTCCATCGGCCTTACCTATACTTTCGGATCTGATTTCACCGGGGTTTATAACCCAAGGTTGTAACTTCCTGAAACCAGATTGGAAGAAAGGATTGTTTAGTTGTTTGTTTCCCAAAATTATTCCTGTTGCGCTGCAAAATCATTATTCTCTTTTGCAAAGCTAATGCTTGCAGCGCCGGGTCGGGCTTATGCCATTATCCCCGGGCTTCACCCGGGGCTGTTGATTTTACCCCTTTGGGGTTTTTGTCCTTCCAGTCTGCAATGCATGAACTTTCTTACGACCGGCTTTGATTTTTTCTCCACTTTTGATCAAGCAAAATGGAAAAAACGATGGTTTAGTTGTCGAATCGTTTGATTATTTATTTCTCATCTTCAAACATTCAAACAATTAAACTTATAAACGATAAACAATTAGTAAAATCAGCACTGTAGCACATTTCCCGGAATGCGAAAAAAAACAAAGCCCGTCAATCGCTATGATTGCGGGCTTTGTTGCTGGTAAAGAACTGTGAAAATTCTTTTTAAAACAGTCCTTTATTCCAATAAAATAAAGCAGAATTATTTCGAATAATCCATGTCGGCATAACGTTTATAACCGTTATAACGCCATCTGGCGTTTTCTTCTGCCGCCTTGAACAACTCCCCGGCTTCTTTCGGGAAAGCCTTTTTCAGAGAGCTGTAGCGAACCTCCGAGCTGAGGAACTCCTGGAACTTATTCCAGTCGGGTTCTTTGCTGTCAAGCTGGAACGGATTCTTTCCTTCTGCTTCCAGCATGGGGTTGTAGCGGTAAAGCTGCCAGTATCCTGCTTCCACGGCAAATTTTGTCTGTTCCTGGGTGGCTCCCATGCCTTTGCGCAAACCATGGTTGATACAGGGTGAATAGGCAATGATCACGGAAGGTCCGGGATAAGCCTCGGCTTCACGAACCGCTTTGAGGAACTGACTCTGGCTGGCACCCATACCAACCTGGGCTACATAAACGTAACCATAAGTCATGGCCATCAGACCAAGGTCTTTTTTGCGTACTCGCTTTCCGGCAGCCGCAAACTTGGCAATGGCACCAACCGGGGTGGCTTTGGAAGCCTGTCCTCCGGTGTTGGAGTAAACCTCGGTATCCATAACAAGCAGGTTGACATCTTCTCCGGAAGCGATCACATGATCGAGTCCACCAAAACCGATATCATAAGCCCATCCGTCACCGCCAAACATCCAAACCGATTTCTTCACAAGGTATTGCTTCAGTTCCAGGATCTCTTTGGCAATGGGGCTTTTTTCCTTCTCAAGGCATGCCACCACTTTTTTGGAAGCTTCTTTTGACTTTTGTGCATCCTCTTTGCTGTCCAGCCAGGCTTTGAAAGCTTCTTTGGTATCTTCGGAAAGATCGTTTTCAAGGCCGGTTTCCATCAGTCTTGCGATGCGTTCGCGCAACTTGTTTACACCGGTTGCCATACCAAAGCCATATTCGGCATTGTCTTCAAAAAGGGAGTTGGCCCAGGCCGGACCGTGTCCTTCGCTGTTAATGGTATATGGTGTAGCCGGGGCAGAACCTCCGTAAATGGAAGAACAACCGGTTGCATTGGCAATCATCATGCGATCTCCATACAACTGGGTGATCAGCTTGATGTAGGGTGTTTCTCCGCAACCCGCACAGGCACCGCTGAACTCAAACAGGGGTTGTGCAAACTGGCTGTTTTTGACAGATTGCTCTTTGTTGAGCAAAGTGTCTTTGTAGGTAACATTTTTGGATACCCAATCCCAGTTTTTGTCTTCATGCATCTGCTCACCCAGCAACTTCATTTCCAGTGCTTTGTTGGGCGCAGGACACACATCAACGCAATTGGTGCAGCCGGTGCAGTCCAACGGACTTACCTGTATGCGGTATTTTAATCCTGCCAGGGACTTGCCTTTGGCATCAACGGTTACCAGCTTCTCAGGGGCTTTTTTCATTTCTTTCTCATCCAGAAGGAACGGACGGATCACTGCATGTGGACACACATAAGCACACTGATTACATTGTATACAGTTTTCGTGAATCCACTCGGGCACATGCACTGCAATACCGCGCTTTTCGTAGGCCGTAGTCCCCTGGGGGAAAGTTCCGTCTTCCCTGCCACGGAAGGCGCTCACAGGCAGCTCATCTCCCTTTTGAGCGTTGATCGGGAAAACAATATCGCGGATGAATTCAGGAATGTCGTGGCCGTTTTCCTTATCCTTGACTTTAACAGTTTTCCAATCGGCAGGAATATCTATTCTGGTCACCTTGCCGCCTTCATCCACTGCGGCATTGTTCATGTTTACAATTTCTTCACCCTTACGGCCATAACTCTTCTTGATGGCGTCTTTCATTTCCTTTACGGCATTTTCGTAAGGAATGACTTCGGCTACCTTAAAGAAAGCGCTTTGCATAATGGTGTTGGTACGACCTCCCAGACCAATTTTTTCTGCAATTTCCGTGGCGTTGATGATGTAGAACTTAATATCGTTCTCGGCCATGTACTTTTTCATATGGTCGGGAATGCGCTTTTTGGTTTCCTCTGCATCCCAGATGGAATTCAGCAGGAAAGTGCCCCCTTTTTTAAGGCCCTTGAGCATATCATATTTTTCAAGGTAGGCCGGAACGTGGCAGGCCACAAAGTCAGCGGCATTGATCAGATAAGGCGAACGAATCGGGCTGTCGCCAAAGCGAAGGTGAGATACGGTGATACCTCCCGATTTTTTGCTGTCGTAAGAGAAATACCCCTGGGCAAATTTATCGGTGGTATTTCCGATAATCATAATGGAGTTTTTGTTAGCTCCCACGGTACCATCGGCACCGATCCCGTAAAACTTCGCAGCGTAATTGCCTTTGGGAGAAACATCCACATTTTCGCCAACCGGGAGAGAAGTGAAAGTAACATCATCCACAATACCCACGGTAAACTGATTTTTTGGCTCGGGAAGTTTCAGGTTGTCAAATACGGCAATGATGTGGGCCGGAATGGTGTCTTTGGAACTCAATCCATAACGTCCGCCCACGATAATGGGTGCATTTTCCTTTCCGTAAAACAGGTCACGTACATCCAGGTAAAGCGGCTCGCCATTGGCACCGGGCTCCTTGGTGCGGTCCAGTACGGCAATGCGTTTTACGCTTTTGGGCAGTACTTTAAAGAAGTATTTTGCAGAGAAGGGGCGATACAGGTGAACGCTGACCAACCCTACCTTTTCTCCCTGCGACATTTTATAGTCGATGGTTTCCTTGATGGTTTCAGTAATGGATCCCATGGCCACAATTACGTCTTCGGCATCAGGTGCCCCATAATAGGTGAAAGGATGGTATTCCCTTCCGCAAATTTTGGAAATTTCCTGCATGTAATCTTCCACAATATCGGGAACCGCCTGGAAGAATGGGTTGGCAGCTTCCCTTGACTGGAAGTAGATATCAGGGTTTTGTGCAGTACCGCGGGTAACTGGATGCTCGGGGTTGAGTGCCCGGTTGCGGAATTCCTGCAAGGCTTTCATGTCGATAAGCCTGGCCAGCTCTTCCTGGTTGCTTTCCTCAACCTTCTGAACCTCGTGCGAGGTACGGAAGCCGTCGAAAAAGTGAAGGAAGGGAATGCGGGATTTGATTGATGCCAGGTGTGCAATGGGTGCTATGTCCATGATTTCCTGCACACTGCCGGTGGCCAGCATGGCAAAGCCGGTATGGCGGGTGCTCATCACATCGGAATGGTCGCCGAAAATCGACAGGGCCTGTGCGGCCAAACTGCGGGCCGACACATGAAATACCCCGGGCAACAACTCCCCTGAAAGCTTATACATGTTGGGGATCATCAAAAGCAACCCCTGGGATGCCGTATAAGTACTGGTCAATGCCCCGGACTGCAACGAACCGTGAACAGCTCCGGCTGCACCGGCCTCCGATTGCATCTCTACCAGTTTGACTTCCTCTCCGAAGATATTTTTCCTTCCGGCAGCAGCCCACTCATCCACATTCTCCGCCATATTGGAAGAAGGTGTGATAGGATAAATGGCCGCTACTTCACTGAACATGTAAGCAACATGCGAAGCCGCATGATTACCGTCACATGTGATGAATTTTTTCTTTTTTGTCATAATTGCTTTAATTTATAAAGAGTCTTATTATAAGGCAGTTAGGTTTTCTTTTACCAGTGGCAAAATTACTAAATATTATTGATTCAAAGCAGGGAAACCGCCTATTTATAACGATTTTACGTAAGCAGGTTTTTAAAGTTGTTAATCAAAAAACATCCAGGAAAGGCCCAGTTTAAACATATTTTCAGGTACCGGATAAAAGGGGATCTGGTAAACAGGAGGTTGGTCCGTAACCAGATTCAGTATGTTTTCCAGCTTTACAAATACACGAACCCGGCTGATTTTTGCTGAAGCATAAAAGTCCAACAAAAAAGTATGGTCTGAGGAGTATTCATCCTGCAGATAAAATTGCCTGACAACCGGCATGTAAGCCATTGGACGGTATGGGTTGTTGTAATAAAGGTCAAAGCCAATATTGGAATACAGGGCCTCATCAAAGGCATAAAAATCAAGGAAAAGGGAATGGTTGCTCACCAGTTCAGGAAACCTTTCAAATTGAGTGGTTCCCACATGCTGGTATAGCACGCGGTGGCGGCTTTGCAAAATGCCGTAGCCCAGGGTGGCTGACAAACCTGCTGTCCAAACCCCAAAGCTGGAGGAGTTTTGTTCGGGCAGGGCGGATGCATTCATAAAAACCATGTTGTTGAGAAGATAATAATTGCCCTCAAGCGAAAAGACAGGGTTTTTATAGGTTGCACCTGCATTAAGAATCTGCATTTTATCAAAATCCTGATCCCAGTAAATATAATTGCCAATAAAGCGGGAAAAGAAATAAGGGGCCTCCCTTTCGGAATAAACGGCATTAAGGCTTATGCGGTGAGTTGCCCGCTTCCCTCCCACATGCATCCCTCCTTTCATTTCAAAATCCCCATCATTGTATCCGCCAAGGACCATCCTTCCCGACCCTTCAAAGGAAAGAAAACGGTAAGGGTTTGTCCTCAGTTCAATACCTTGCTCAAACTGGTTGAAATCTTCCTTGTGAATACCAGGGCCTGGTGTGTCTTCCTGTTCATCCTGCGGGACATCCAGGTAATCAGGTTGTTGGATATCCACCAGTCGGTGCTGGAAAAAAAACCGGAAATACAGAGGTAATTCAGCAGATTTGCCCTCTGCAGGGAAGTTGGACCAGCTCAAACGGTTTTCCAGTATGTTTACATGGGTGGAATCATATGTTGACATTTCGCTAAAAGGAGGGGTTTCATAAAACCCGGCAGGGGTGGCCGCCTCATCAAAGATAAAAGACTTGCGGCGATAGGAAAAATCATGGTGGATGCGGCCCAGGTCAAAAAAGTGCTGTTCTTCAATGGTGTCCCTCATTTGTGTCCGGTAAAACCCGGCCTGGTAAAAATGATGAATGTTGTAAGTCGTTTCACGGTAGCGGGAACGGGCACTCTCCAGCACCACAAAGTCGCTGGCTTCATCCTGTTCAAAAGCCTGCCGGTCTCTCAGCCCCCCGCTTTCTTCATTCTCAGGCCGGTTAATGATAAAGCTTCCCATAGCCTGGTACCTTTTTGAGGGATGCACATAATCAAGGGTAAGATAAAAATTGGAGTTGCCAGCTCCCATCCTGCTGTAATAACCCGGCGAGCTTACCAGCTGGTATTTGAAGCCGGCCACAAAATCGCTGTGCAGCCGCTGGTTGTGGCGGGCATAAAACAACTGCTCACGCTCCGAACCAAGTACATAAAACAATTCGGTGGAAACATGCTCGGGACGATAAAACTTTAACTCTTCCCCTCTAAAATTATGGCCGGGATGTAAAGTGCGGGAATGCAGGGTAAAAAGCTCATCAGGCAGGGGGTCAAATTCCAGCAGGCGGGTTACATGCCCTACATTGCCTTTGGTGGCAAGAAACAGGCTTTCCCTTTTGGAAAAGTCATAATGCTGAAAGTCCACCAGGGTGGTATCTACAAAAGTGGTATCGCGCAAAAAAGGATTGGTTTGGTGGGCTATAGTAAACCAGGGCACTTCCGAATCGGGCCGTTCGGAACCGGAATTGGCCATGGCACCTGCAGGCAGCATTACTCCAACAATCAAAAAAA
>SLRE01000130.1 GCA_007131125.1 Bacteroidales bacterium
ATATTTACAAGACTTATTTGTTTTGCAAATGACCGAGACCCAAAAAATCCTTTATGAACAGAAACCACTGGCTCTGAAAGTCCTGTGTATAGTGGCGTTCATTTTTGGAGGGCTATCCATCCTGGTCAGTTTTTCCCTGTTGGTAAGCGGCACCCTTCCTTATGCTTTTCGCGATATTGCCTGGTTAAAAGACTGGCTTGGGATTTCCCGGGAACTGGGCGGAGTAATTTATGCTTTTGTTTCCCTGATTCTCTCACTGGTTGCTTTTGCGGGGATTATACAAATGTGGAACCTGATGAAGACGGGCTTCTGGTTGTTTTCTGTTTCCAAGGTACTCTACCTGCTTTTTCCGTTTTTGCTGCTTGATGTGCCTTTTAACTACCTGATGGCCATCATGCTGCCCTATATTCTAATTGTGGGCTTATTGATCCTGCTTTTTTCCTACAACCTTAAACACATGGAATAAAGCGGGCCATTGAAAGGTTTTGTTGCTCATTCAGGTCTTGGTCTTTCTATATACTTCTCCGGTATTCCCCATTTTTCCTGTTCCTTTTCAAGCTGCCGCCGGTGTTTTTTGCTGATAGCCTTTTCTTCCAGCCTGTACAGGTCGGGCTGGCCTGCATTGACCCATGCGGTAAACCAGAAATCGCCCACCGACTTTACAGCAAGGCGCATTTGCCTTTCTACCATGGCATGCATGCTGTCGTGAAAAGCTTTTGAAAAATCCCTGGAATAAACCCTGTAGGTTGCCTGCCCCCGCATTTCGTGGGCATAAATGCGATCGGAGGAGAAAGCCACCATCAGGCTGTCGTAAACATCAAAGATTGTGTCAACTTTCAGATGGCTGATTTCCACCAGCTCCCAGGCCCTGTCAAGGGGAGATTCGATATACTCCGCTCTTCCCACAAAATAATTGTAATGATCGGCAAAGAGCTCGGGCAGGCGGCTTTCCCAGAGGGCATGGATGCCTCTCTGCTCCGGGGTTCTTCCGTTGTAGAAAAAGGTTGTGTGCAGGGGCGTGCAGGCATCAGAAATGTAATGACCAATATGTGCGGAATTGTAAAGGATGCGGTCCACATCCCGGTCGGTGAAGGCCCGGGTCAGGCGGTTCATCATCACCGAAATATGCCATGGCAGTACCCCGTATTTCATCAGGGTGTCTTCCGAAAATTTCTCCACCGCATCCTTCCATTTTCGGGGCATGATTTCAAAAGGGTTTTCCCCGAAGTGGTCGATGTCGATATAGTGCCTTGGGGCTTCACCCGGCACGGCATGTGCGCGGCGGTCGGGATCGATGGAGCGCTCGGAAAGATATTCCACATGCTTTTTGAAAAATCCTATCATTTCGGGAGGGAGGGTAAAAACGGCCATGCGGTTGATCTTTCGGTGTGCAAAAAAGCCAAAGGTGTGCCCGTCAAAATGGGGCAGTAGGGCCAAAAGCAGAAAAACCGCTCCAGACAATGTCTTTTTCCGAAAGGATCTGATCATTTGAAAAGGAAGCTAATAACTTCCTAAAAATAAGCATTCCCGGAGAAAATTCCAATACGTGGGAAGAATTATTTTTCTTGTGGCAGGTTGACCAGTTTGCCGTCTTCCAGCACCGGAAGTGCAGATGTAAAATCCTGTGTAAGACAAAACTCCAGCACATCGTCAAGCCCCATTTTTTTGAGCCGGTGACGATGGGCTGCTTTTTCAATATATCCCATCAGGTTTCCTTTGGCCATGAGCCAGAGGTCAGCAGCTGCCACTGCCGAATCGCAAATGGTATGGAACTCTCCTTTGGAGGCCACCACCAGGTGCTCAACCACTGCCCCGGCAAAAAGGCTGTCTTCCATACTGAAACGGTTTTTCCAGCCGGCACAAAATATCAGCACATCTTTTTGCTGTTCCATTGCAAAGCGGCAAACGGCAGAAAGGTTGATAAATGCCCCAATCACCAGAGTGTTGCCCTGTTCTGAGGCAGCCCTGATGGCCTGGGTGCCGTTGGTGGTATTCATAACGATGGTTTGTCCCTGCAGGGCGGGATCCAGGAAGTTGAAAGGAGAGTTGCCAAAGTCGGCACAATCCAGTTTTTTGCCGTCTCTTTCCCCGGCCACAATGTACCCTTTTTGCTTGTATGCTTCGCTTTCGCTGATTTCGGCCACCGGAATGATGCTGCTGACCTGGTTGTGAAAGGCCGCACAAATAGCAGTTGAAGCCCTGAGTATATCAGTTACGATCACCAGGGCACCGGGCTTTTGGTATAGGGGCCATGAAAGCGGTGAGAAGCAGACTTCTATGCTATGGGTTCCTTTTTCGGAATACATGAAGGTGAAAAAAACCGTGCAGTTTTTACTGCCCGGAGGTTTGTTTATTGTTGTTTGTAAAAGGGCAGTTTTACCACTTTGCCTTCCACGGCCTTGCCGCGGATCTCAACAAAAATGGTGGTGTCGGGTTTGGCAAATGCTGTTTTGACATATCCCATGCCAATGGGTTTTTTAAGGGTTGGCGACATGGTGCCGGAGGTTACTTTGCCTATCTGCTTGCCATCGGCATCCACAATATTATAATCTTTACGCGGGATACCCCTCTCTGTCATTTCGAAACCTACCAGTTTGCGGCTG
>SLRE01000268.1 GCA_007131125.1 Bacteroidales bacterium
GATAAGCCGAAAGATTTTGCCAAAGGGAAAACAGAAAAAAACCTGCCACAGAAAAGGGCAGGTTTTTTAAAAATTTATTTGTTCTCCTGGGCAAACTGACGCCCGGCGCGCAATGCTTTCAGGTTAATATTCACCAGTTCTTCTCCCTTTTTTCCGAAAATAAAGCGGATGGCATTTTCCAGCTTTTCAAAATCCATATCCAGGAAAGGGGAAGCCGCGCCAAGAATTACCATGTTGGCCGACTTTTTACTTCCCGCTTCATCTGCAAGGGCTTCGGCATCCAGTGCTATATACCGGGGCTGTGATTCAATTTCCTTCATCACTTTTTCAAGGTCGGGATAGTTGGGAATATTGACAAAAGGTTTGGTATTGGTAATCAGCCATCCTTCTTTGCCGAGGTAAGGCAGGTAGCGAAGGGATTCCATGGGCTCCACCGAAATAATCATATCGGCTTTTCCCTGCGGTATCAGGTCAGATGCAATTTCTTCGGATGAAAGCCGAAGATGGGATTGCACATCCCCTCCGCGCTGGCTCATGCCATGCACTTCGGCCTGCTTCAGATAAAGTCCCAGCTCTACTGCTGCATAACCTATGGTGGCGGCAATGGATAAAATGCCTTGTCCTCCTACTCCTGCAAGAATAATATCTTTCTTCATTATTTATGTTTTTTTAATTCGTCCCTGAAATAATAAATTATTTTCCGGCTGCTTTTGCCTTCTCTTTTTCCTTGAATTTTTGCCGCATCCTTTTGTTGAGGGTTTGAATGCACTCCCGGCGGGGAATGATAACCGATACCCCGTCATATTCAAGCTCTTCTTTCATGATGCGGGTGTTTTCCTCATGATGCTTCCGCAGGGGTTTCAGCTCCCTGATATGGTCTTCTTCAACCCCGATGCCGCGGCAAATGTCCTCAATTTTACCATAGGCTGAAGAAGGTTGTCCGCCTGTCATGCCTGTGGTGGAGTTGTCAAGGATTAAAACCGTAATATTGGTTTTTTCATTCACGGCATCCAGCAGGCCGGTAATTCCGGAATGGGTAAAGGTACTGTCGCCAATTACGGCTACCGAGGGCTTCATGCCGGCATCTGCAGCACCCTTTGCCATGGTAATGGATGCGCCCATGTCTACACAGGTGTTGATGGATTCATAAGGTGGCAGGGCACTGAGGGTATAACATCCGATGTCAGAAAAAACCCTTCCCTTTCCATAAGACTCCAGGGCTTCGTTGAGGCCGATAAAGCTGTCGATGTGAGAACACCCCTTGCAAAGTGATGGGGGACGGGAAGCTACCAGGGAAGGCACTTCTGCAAGTTTCTCCTGGGGGAATCCAAGTGCTTCTCCGACAATATTGGGATTTAATTCCCCGGCCCTTGGAATGCTGCCGTCAAGGCGCCCGGAAATGGTTTTGCCGTGGTTCATAAACCCTTTTATCATTTCTTCCACTATGGGATACCCTTCCTCAAGTACAAGTATTTTGTCGCATTCGCTGTAAAGCTTGTCAATATGTTTGTGCGGAAGAGGGTACTGGCAGATTTTTACCACCGGGTGGGGCACTTTCCTGTCAGGATAATTTTCCATCAGGTAATTGTATGCCAGACCGCAGGCAACAATGCCGAGAGATTTGTCTTCTCCCGGGGTATAGGTGTTGTATTCCGATTCTTCCGACTCCTTCTGGAACAATGGCTGATTATTCAGAAGTTCCTGGTATTGTTTGCGGGCAATGGCCGGCAACAAAACGAATTGCCTGAGATTTTCCGGCAACTTAAACTGGTTTTGTTTCCTTCCGGGTTTGCGGGCTACACCTGAGCGGGAATGGGCCAGGCGGGTTGTAATGCGCAACATTACCGGGACCTTATACTTCTCGGAAATTTCAAAACCCAGGTGCACCATGTCATAAGCTTCCTGCTGGTTGGAAGGTTCCAGCACCGGTATCATTGCAAACTTTCCGTAATAACGCGAATCCTGCTCATTCTGTGAAGAATGCATGGAGGGGTCGTCTGCCACAACAAACAGAATTCCTCCATTGGCTCCGGTAATGGAAGCATTGAGGAAAACATCTGCGGCAACGTTCAGTCCTACATGTTTCATACAGGTCATGGTGCGTTTTCCGGCATAAGACATACCCAGGGCAGCTTCGGCTGCCGTTTTTTCATTGGCACACCAGCTGGCCACAACGCCCTTTTCTTTGGCCTCTTTTGAAACCCTTACATATTCGGTGATTTCGGTGGAAGGAGTGCCGGGATAAGCATAAACCCCCGACATCCCTGCATCTATTCCTGCCTGGGCAATGGCTTCGTCACCCAACAACAATGATTTTTGCATGTTATTTTATTATTTAGTATGAAGAATTTTGGTTTTTTTGGAATCCCTACAAAACTATAAAAATTCTGCATCTTCCGGCAACAGATTACCAGCCAAAAGCAAACAATTGACAACAATTTTCTGCATCTGCGCGTTTTCTGTTTTAAGTTTTATCACCTAACTTTACCGTTTTGGTGAAAATCTGATTTAAGCGCATGCTTTAATGGCAAGCCTGAACTTTTTCCGTTCCTGAAAACTTTAAAAGGGTATGAATTTTTTGGCACATCTTTATTTGTCCGGTGAAGATAAAGACCTGATGGTCGGGAACTTCATTGCTGATATGGTAAAGGGCCGGCAAATAGAAAGTTTTCATGAAGGTATTGTAAAAGGGATTTTCCTGCATCGCAAAATCGATACTTTTACGGATTCACACCCGGTGGTTGAGAAAAGCAAGATGCGTCTCCGCAACAAATACCGTCTGTATTCCGGGGTAGTGGTGGATATGTTTTACGACCATTTCCTGGCAAAAAACTGGGAGCAATACTCCAATCACTCCCTCAACCGCTTTGTGAAAGATGCATATAATGTGTTGCTGAAAAATTACTTTGTGTTGCCATTAAGGGCGAGAAACCTGCTGCCGTTTATGATATCCTCCAACTGGCTGGTGAGCTATGCCCGCCTCGAAAGCATGCAAAAATATTTTGAGGGGATGGCCCGGCGCACCCCTTTTAATTCGGGCATGGAAAATGCCGTGGGCGACCTTGAAAAATATTACGAAGAGTTCGGCAATGAATTCCGTATCTTTTTTCCGGAGCTGGTAGAGTTTGTGAGCAAACAAGGCATCTCTCATGAACACCACCAAAACGGCGGCAGGACTCAGTAACGCAGGTTGCCTGCCAGGTAGCCGTTTACATAATCTTCAATACCATCTTCCAGAGAAAAAAACGGTACATCGTACCCAATGGACCGCAATTTTGAGATTTCGGCACGGGTGTAATACTGGTAATTGCCCCTGATGTCCTCAGGGGTGTCAATAAAAGAAATCTTTGGTTTCAGGCGCATGGCAGAAAAGGTGGACTTTGCCAGGTCAAGGAAGCTGCGTGCTTCTCCGGTACCCACGTTGTATATGCCGGAATCCTTTTTATGCAGCATCAGAAAAAAGCAAATATTTATCACATCCTTAACATAAATAAAATCCCTGAGTTGTTCACCGTCCTTATAATCGGGATGGTGGGAGCGAAACAGCTGCATTTTACCCTCTTTCCTGATTTTCTGGTAGGTGTGAAACACCACCGAAGCCATCCTTCCTTTGTGGTATTCGTTTGGGCCGTATACATTAAAGAATTTTAACCCTGCCCAGAAGCCTGGTGAAGCTGTTTGCTCCAATACCCATTTGTCAAATTCGTTTTTGCTTTCTCCGTATTGGTTTAAGGGCCTGAGCTTTTTTATGATTTCATGGTCGTCAGAATAGCCGTGCTCACCGGCACCATAGGTAGCCGCCGAGGAAGCATAAACCAGGGGCAGGTCATATTTCGTGCAAATATTCCAGAGACTTTTGGAATAGTCCAGATTCAGTTTGTTAAGAATCCCTGTATTGGTTTCGGTGGTGTCGGTACGGGCACCCATGTGAAAAACGAAGTTTACCCTCTGATGATTTTCCTTCAACCATTCAAAAAACACCCCGCGGTTAATTTTCTGGCGGTAGGTTTTGTTTTGAATGTTCAGGTTTTTGGAGGCATTGGAGAAATCATCAACGATAACCAGGTCTTTAAAACCTTTGTTGTTCAACTTGTTTACCAGACAACTTCCAATAAATCCCGCGGCTCCCGTAACAACAATCATGGTGTTTTCAATATTTTGAATGTCAACTGCTGAAAAAATCCGGTCAGGGAAAATTCTGTTCCTACTTGTAGGATTGCCGGATTTTTTATTCAACCAAAATTAAGGAAAAATAATATATGTGAATTACCTTTCATTCAGGGAAGGGCCCGAATCGGCAAAACAGGTAAATATTCCTGTGGGTTTATTCATTGAGTATGGAAAAAATGGTTTTGTTGAGGTTCTCGATAGCCAGCGGAATATCCCAGTAACGGGTGTCACGTTTGCCCACATGATTGCAAACTGCCCGAATTTGTGCAAAAGGCAGACCCTCATGAATACAGGCATAAAAAAATGCAGCTCCCTCCATACTTTCGGTTACAGGCTGGTACTGGGTTTTGATGGTTTCAATAACCTCAATGCTCTCGTTAATGGTGTTGGCAGTAAGTCCCTTTACTTTGGGCAGCTTTTTAATAACCCTGCTTTTTATGGGATTGTCGTTTTCCATTACCCCTTTTTTAAACGGGATGGCGTCCTCTTCAATGAGCTTTAGGTCTATCATGGAAAGCATGTATTCTCCGTTCTCTTCGCCCATTTCGGGAAGTCTTTCAGTAACAATGTGGAATACCGTTCCAAGAGGGGTTTGGTTGTCGAAGCAGCCTGCAATTCCAAAGTTCAGGGCAGCATCATACTGAAAACGGCAAAAGGCTTTCCCCATTTGAAATGCAGTTTGTACCATTCCCACACCGGTTATGAGCACATCTATATGCAGGTTTTTGTATGAATAACTGCTCAACCCTGCATCTATCCTTTTCTCATGCTTTAGCAGTTTCAACAGGGGCTTGATTTCAATGCTGGTGGCTGATACGATGAGTATTCTCATGGGTGCTATGTTTTTTTCAAAAATACAAACAAAGTGGCATAAAAAGTAAAAGAGGCTGACGGAAAAAACCAACAGCCTCTTTTGCAGGATTTAAAACAATTAAACGTCCTTGTTGGGCAGTTCCAGGCCATAGCCTGAGGTTTTGTCTTCCCGCTTTAACAGGAAGGCAAATATCAGCCCGACAAATCCAAGTATCGAAAAAACCAGCATGGCATTGGTGTAGTCAAGGGGCTTAATGATCTCGGCTTCATGCTTTCTGTCCTCTATGCCAAAATAGTTGGGGTTGGCATAAGCCAGTCGGCCATAGCCCATGAGGATCTCGAACCGGCCCTCCTCGTCTATATAAAAGCGCATGCTTTCTTCCCATACCCTGGTGCCATCCTCATCGTACAAGGTGATGGTCCCCCGGTGGGTATTGTCGAAGAAAGTGCTGAACTCGGCCCCGACTTCCGAAATGAAATAAAGTTCTTCATCAAACTGAAAAGGCCCATCGTAAATGAGGGTTTCCTGGCCCCTCCTGGTTTTTATCAATTCGGCCCGGTACTCCGGGGTGTCGTTGATTTGCCCGAAATCCACATTGGAAATCACATCTCCTTTTCCGAACTCAATGGTATATTGTCCGTTCTGGTCGGTTTCCACCATGTGGATCTCCCTCCAGATTACAGCTCCGCTAATAGAGTCTTCAAAAATAGTGGTATTGATGTTTATGGCCATGTTGGCATTGGGCTCTTCATGACGGTCAATGTAGGTACCGGTGAACTGCATTCCTTCCTCCTGTACCTGCCTGAATTGGTCAGCTTTTATCTCACTGCGGTAAAAAGGGTTGGAGCTGTCAAGTACCAGCCCGATAAGGATAGGGAAGGCCCATAACCCGATATTCTGCACGGAAAACATAAATCCATAGGCTGTTCCAAGTTTGCTCTGTTTTACAATTTTGGTTACGGCAGGCCACATGGCAGCAGGCACTAAAGAAAAGGCAATTCCAAGCAGCACAATGGGGATGCGGGGCTCAATGTAGGTTTTGGCAAACATAAGGTGGGCTATAATCAAAAGAGCCGAACCCAGGTACATCAGTGTGGCACTTTTACCCTTATTGTCGGCCACCCAGCCGAATAGCGGTGTCAGCAGAATGGTTCCATACATCAGGTAGGAGGTCACATCTCCCGCCAGGGCCCGGGGCATGCCGAACTTATTCATCAGCAGGTCGGGCGCAAATTTCAGGAACGGAAATACCGCCGAATAAAAGGTAACACAAAGCAGAGTAATATAGATAACCGACCGGTTGGTAACCAGGTCTTTGAGGTCGCTCCAACGGAAGTCGTCTTCAGGGTCTTTAATGTCTATCTCGGCCTGACGGTCCAGTTTCACGTCAAAAATCATGTAAAACATAAAGGCCACCAACCCTAACCAAAGCAGCAGCACACCAAACCAAATGGCGGTGGTCCATTCGGGGTAAATCAAACGCGGGGAAAGGGTAAAGGCTAGGGCGGCGCCAAGGCGGCCAATGGCAAGGTTGAGACCCAGTGCCAGTGCCAGTTCTTTTCCTTTAAACCACTTTACAATAACCTTGGAAAGCACAACAATGCTTGTTTCAGCACCTAGTCCGAAAATGAAGAATCCAAGGCTCATCATTTTCAGAGCCGGCGAATAGCTTGTCAGAAAAGAATTCATGAAGTTGTATCCGAATCCACCGCTTAAAAAAGTATCTGATGCACCGTAAGCGGTAATGGTACCTCCAAGGCCCATAAGAAAGATAAAGGAAAATCCGGTGATCCTGATCCCTATTCTGTCAAGAATAATACCGCCCACAACAGCCATTGCCAGGAATACGTTGGGAATGGAATAGGCGGAAATGAAAAATCCGTATTCCGTGGATGAAAAACCAAGGTTCATCCTGATAAGGTCAGCCAGGGGTGCCAATGCATCATAAAAATAATAATTGGTGGCCATGGCAAAACTGGCCAGTATCAAAACCCCCCATCTCGCAGCTTTTGACTCATTAAGCTTTTTCTTGACGCTTTCTACCATAATTTTAGTTTTTATTGGTTTTTTTGAAACTTATTTGGAATCATTCATTTTCTTTTCTCTCCAGCGATTGCAACTCCTTTTTTATTGACAGCAGGAAATCACGCATTTTATCAAGGCTTTTTTTTATTTCAAGGTCCCTGGCCAGATCATCCGGGTTTTTTTTGATCTTTTCCCGGGCTCCCGACAGGGTGTATCCTCTTTCCTTTACCAAATGGTAGATAAGGTGAAAGTTATCCACATCGCGGGGGGTAAACAGGCGGTTGCCCTTTTTATTCTTATGGGGGCGGATCACGTCAAATTCTTTTTCCCAAAACCGTATCAAAGAAGTATTTACATTAAACATCCCGGCTACTTCACCTATGGAGTAGTAGATTTTTTCAGTACCGGGTTTGTTTTTTTTCATTGGAAAAAAGGAATTACTCTGGCATTTAACAGGTTGTAATGAAACACTCTATGCGATTCCCTTTTGCTGAGTAACCCATTGATGAAACAGGGCCATCAGTTTTCTGGGTTGGTAAAAATAAAAAAACCTTTTGAAATGCATCCCAAAGGGCTTTTGTTTTTTAAAAAAAATGCGCGAAAACTTTTAATTTTGAAAGCGATAAAAAAATAAAGGAGCCTCTGGATTAATCCATGACTCTTTTTTTCAATGCATTAGGATCACCATAATTGCTGCATACTCATTAAATTTCACTCTGATAATTATCCCTGGTTTCATGAAAAATTTATTTTTTGTTCTGTTTCTTTTCCTTATCCTTTTCTTTCCGGGATGTCAACTGAAGGTTTTAATGCCTGGTTACCAGCAAAGGGTTGCCGAAAGAGACAGTATTGCCCGGGCCGATAGCATTGCCTTAGCCGACAGCATTGCAAGGGTAAAAAGCTTTGCACGTGCAGAAGTTATTGCTGCCGGCTTTTTCGGTGAAAAGGAAAAAGCAGATTCCTTTTCCGACAGTTTGGTGTATAATATCAACCGGGCGCATTTCAAAGGATTGTCCGCTCTGGAGGAAAAATATTATTCTGTAATCGGGGTCGGGGATATTATGCTTGGTACCAACTACCCCAACACTTCCTACCTTCCTGCCAATGATGGAAAAGACCTGCTGGCCCCGGTAAAGCATGTGTTGAGAGATGCTACGGTTACTTTTGGCAATCTTGAGGGGGTTTTGTTGAATGAAGGAGGAGATGTAAAGGATTGCAACAACCCTGACCTTTGCTTTGCCTTCCGCATGCCGGAGCATTACGCCCTCCACCTGAAAAATGCCGGATTCGACATGCTAAGCCTGGCCAACAATCATGTGGGTGACTTTGGAGAAGAAGGACGGCAGTCGACCGTACGTAACCTCGATGAGCTTGGAATTGCCCATGCGGGCCTGCTTACTCACCCTTATTCCGTAATTGAGCGCGACGGGCTTAAATTCGGGCTTCTGGCCTTTTCTCCCAACAGGGGAACCCTGAGTATTCATGACTATACCCAGGCACAAAGGCTGGTGCGCATGCTTAAGAAAAAATCCGATATTGTGGTGGTTTCTTTTCACGGTGGTGCAGAAGGTGACGATGCCTACCGGGTTACCTGCGAAACCGAATTCTACCATGGAGAAAACCGTGGCAACGTTTGTGAGTTTTCAAAGGCAGTGATTGATGCCGGGGCAGATATTGTTTTCGGGCATGGGCCCCATCTTACCCGTGCGGTGGACCTTTACAAAGACCGGTTTATTGCATACAGCCTTGGAAACTTCTGTACCTATGCTCGCTTCAGGCTCACCGGTGAACGAGGCATTGCACCCATAATGAAGGTTTATTTTGACCATACCGGAAAATTTATTCGTGCAGAAGTTACCCCGATACGGCAAACCGGAAGGGGAGGCCCGTTTATTGACCCCGGCAACAGGGCCATCCATTCCCTTCAAAGACTTACCCGCGAAGATTTTCCCGACAGCCCCCTTCAAATCGGCAATGATGGCCTGATTGAAAGGAAATAAAAAAGGGCATCATTTGCGATGCCCTTGAGAAATATTTTCAGATTTTTTTTACGAGAGGGATTGGTTCACCCTGGAAGCAACCTCGATGATGTATTCAAACTCTTCCGGAGTAAGGTCATTGTAGAAGTAGTTAACAGGATTGACCTTGCGGCCGTTGCGAATAACCTCATAATGCAGGTGAGGAGCCGTGGAAACCCCGGTATTGCCTACCAACCCGATAATCTCTCCCCGCTTCACTTTCTGTCCGGGGCGAACCTTTATCTGGCTCATGTGGGCATAAAGGGTTTCATAACCATAGCCATGGTCAATAACCACCATTCGGCCGTATCCATGCCGGTTCATCTCTGCGGTTTCAATCACTCCATTGCCGGTGGCATAAATGGGGGTGCCGGTAGGAGCCGTAAAATCAACTCCGCTATGCATACGCATTGTTTTATAAATGGGGTGGATACGGTATCCAAATCCTGAAACCAGTCTTTCAGTTCCTTTTTCCAGTGGGACGATGGCCGGAATGGAAGCAAGCATATCGGCTTTATTCTTGGCCATTTCAAAAACCTCGTCGTATGATTTGGATTGTACGTAAAGTTGGCGCGATATCTGGTCAATGCGCCTCATGGTGGAGGAAATCAATTCGCTGTTTTGATAGCCTTCAAGGTGGGAATAACGGTCGACGCCTCCAAATGCAGCATCCCTGACAGTTGGAGAAATGGGGTCGGCTTCAAGGATTACCCGGTATATGTTGTCATCTCGTTCCCTCATATCATCTATTACCCCGACAAGAATATCCAGGCGGTCGTTGATTTCCTGGTATTTGGTTTGAAACTGCCCAATTTCACGGTTAAGCATCCTTTCCTTGGGTGATTCAAAAAAAGTAAAAAAAATCAGAAGCACCAATACCGAAAAAACAATACCTGCTAAAACTATCCGAAGAAAACTTTTGGCTTTGTCCCAAAAGGTTTCTTTTACTTTTTCAACAGCGAGAGAATGAGTGTTGAATTGGTATTTTACTTTACCCATATTGAATTTTCCGTTCTTTTCTATGGTTTGGTCCGGGCAATAATAAAAGCAGCAGATTAGCCCTGCCGAAACCCATTATCTTCAATGGTTTATACGCCCACCCGGGGGTCTTGGTTGCAAAACTAAAGAAAAATAATTTAATTTTGCGGTTCAATATTAAAAAAAATATTTAAATATACCATAAAAAACCCCTCATTTTCAATGAACTCTGCCAGTATACGAAATACGTTTCTCGAATACTTTGAATCAAAAGGGCACTTTATCGAAAAATCTGCCCCTATGGTTGTAAAAAATGACCCTACGCTGATGTTTACCAATGCAGGGATGAATCAGTTCAAGGATATTTTTCTGGGCAACTCCC
>SLRE01000223.1 GCA_007131125.1 Bacteroidales bacterium
CAAAACCAAAAGCAGGAAAAAAGTGTTTCAGAATTTTCGAAAATTAAGCTGCAGATTTCCCTGAAAAATAAAAACCGGGTCATTCCGGGAAAATAACTTTAATTGTCTTAATTTTATTTTTTCATTTAAAAAGATGCCCATGTTGATTCCGGAGTTTGTGAGGAAAGATCCCTATCTGAAGCCCCATGCGGGAAAAATTACCAGCCGTTTGCGAAAAGCCTTTGATAAAGAGCAGGAGCTTGCAAAAGGCGGGCTTTTGAGCGATTTTGCCCTGGGGCATGAATACTTTGGATTGCACCGGCAAAAGGACCGGTGGGTGTTGCGTGAATGGGCTCCCAATGCAAAGAAGATTCAACTTCAGGGTGATTTTAACAACTGGAAACCTGATGACAGGTATTTGCTGGAAAGTACCGGCCATGGCAATTGGGAAATCAGCCTGCCACCGGATACCCTGAAGCACCAGGACCTTTACAAACTGTTTATTTCCTGGGAGGGTGGAGCCGGCGAGCGTGTTCCTGCCTGGGCCAGGCGGGTGGTGCAGGATCCCAACACCCTGGTTTTCAATGCGCAGGTGTGGGACCCCTCCGAACCTTATCGCTGGAAAAACAAGCAACCCGAAACCAAAGACTTTTCTCCTCTGATTTATGAAGCCCATGTGGGTATGGCCACAGAGGAGTACCGCACGGGAACCTGGGAGGAATTCCGTATCAACGTCCTGCCGGGCATAGAAAAAGCCGGTTACAATACCATTCAGCTCATGGCGGTGCAGGAGCATCCTTTTTACGGTTCGTTCGGCTATCATGTAAGCAATTTCTTTGCAGCATCCAGCAGGTTTGGAACACCCGATGAACTCAAAGCCCTGGTGGATGATGCCCACGGGCGCGGCATACGGGTTATTATGGATATTGTGCATTCTCATGCCGTGAAGAATGAAGTGGAAGGCATTAGCCGGTATGATGGTTCTTATTACCAGTTTTTTCACGATGGGCCAAGGGGCAACCATCCCGCATGGGACAGCCGCTGCTTTGACTATGGAAAGAATGAAGTACTGCACTTTCTTTTGTCGAATTGCAAATTTTGGCTGGAAGAATACCGTTTTGACGGATTCCGTTTCGATGGGGTTACCAGCATGCTTTACCTGGACCATGGACTGGGTTCGCACTTTACCGGTTACGAGCAGTATTTTAACGAAAACCAGGATGAGGATGCCATAACCTATCTTTTCCTGGCCAATCAGTTAATCCATGAGGTAAACCCTCATGCCATTACCGTTGCAGAAGAGATGAGCGGAATGCCCGGGCTGGCAACTCCTCAAAAGTTTGGGGGCATTGGTTTTGATTATCGCCTTGCCATGGGTATTCCGGATTACTGGATAAAGACCATTAAGGAAACCAGACTGGAGTTCTGGAATATTGGGGATATGTTTTACCAGCTTACCAACAAGCGGCCCGACGAAAAAACCGTTCACTATGCCGAATCCCACGACCAGGCTCTGGTAGGGGATAAGACCATCATCTTCTGGCTGATGGACAAGGACATGTATTTCGACATGAACGTGCACCATCAAAACCTGGTGGTAGACAACGGCATGGCCCTGCACAAAATGATTCGGCTGATTACCCTGGCCACCGCAGGCAACGGTTACCTGAACTTTATGGGCAACGAATTCGGGCATCCCGAATGGATTGATTTTCCGGGGCAGCACAATAACTGGTCATACCACTATGCCCGCCGCCAATGGAGCCTTGCCAAAAACCCGGAACTGAAATTCAAATTCCTGAACGAATTCGACCGGCAGATGATTAATCTTTTCAGGGAAGCAAAACTTTTAACCGAACCTTCTATTCCTTCCTATGTGCAGAATGTTCCTGACCAGGTACTCATTTTTGGAAGGGGAGAATATATTTTCGCCTTCAATTTCAGCCCGTTCCGGTCCTATTCCGATTACCAGGCCATGGTGCCGGCAGGCAGGTACTCCATCGTTTTGAATTCCGATTCGGGTGATTTCGGAGGGTTTAAACGCCTGGATGAAAAAATCACCTATGTTGCCGATACCGGCCCTGATTCAGGTTCTTTTGGGAAAATAATGTTGTATCTGCCTACTTTAACCGGATTTGTTCTGAAAAAAAAGAAATAGAAAAATTATGTCAAAAAGTATTAAACTTAACCGTCGAATAAAAGCTCCACCCGAAGAGGTTTTCAGGGCGCTTACCAATCCTTTCACCATTGAGCTCTGGAGCGGGGAACCTGCAGTAATGTCGGAAGAACCGGGCACCGAATTCAGCATGATGGATGGCAGTATCCTGGGCAGAAACCTGGAAATAGAAACCAATGAACTCCTGCGGCAGGCCTGGTATTTCGGGAAAGAAGAATCGGAAGTGATTATCCGTTTGTTTCCTGAAAAGGAAAATACACAGATTCGTATTGAGCACAGGAATATTCCTGATGAGGCTTATGAAAACATGCTGGAGGGCTGGAAAGAGACCTACCTTGAACAGCTGAAAGATTTTTTTGAGAAATAAGACTTTCCTGTTTACACGTTGAATCGCACGTGGAAGATATCACCGTCTTTCACAATGTAATTCTTGCCTTCAATAGA
>SLRE01000031.1 GCA_007131125.1 Bacteroidales bacterium
CGCAGTCTGCTGCTGGAAGAAAAGTTTGACGACCTGCTGGAAGCCGCCGGAACCACCCCCGGACAGGTTTCACGTTTTGCCGGGCAATTCAATGAAGAACCTCAATCCATCATTGTTTTCTCTGAAAAGCACCTTGACGCGAACACCTGCCAGGAGTTACGAAACCTGAGTTTTATCAGCGGGAAAGCCGGTAAAGCAGCTTCCGGGCTCATTTCCCTGAAGGAAAAAAACAATGCACAGGGATTGTTTGATATGGGCGGTTGTGCAGCCATTGCCCCGGGAGGAAAGAAAATTGACAACGACAAGGTCAGGAAACAACTGGCGGAGGTATGGCAATTGGAATCTGTTCCAGAAAACATCAATCAGGAGCAATGGAAATTGCTGAAAGATGGAAAAGTTAAAAATGCCTTTATCTTTGGTGAAGACCCTGCAGGATGTGCCCTGAAGCCCGATGAAATAAGCGAAATACTCAGGCAGATTGACTTTCTGGTGGTGCAGGACTTTTTCCTCAGCAAAACTGCGGAAGAAGCAGACCTTGTGCTACCTGCATCCCTGCACTTTGAAACCGGAGGAAGCTTTACCAATTCCCAGAAATTTATCCAGCAGTTTGATGCCCGCCGGCAATCTCCCCTGCAGCTTAGCAGTTTCGAACAACTAAAGGCACTTTGCCAGGAGTTTGGACTGAAAGCCGGGTTTGAAAATCCGACGGAACTAATGCTGGAGGTGGCTTCTTTGATGCAGAATCCTTCAGAAAACAAACCCTCCTGCCGGCTTTTGCATACCAAAGCACCTAATCCCGGGCGCCGCTTTGAACATGGTTGCAACCTGCTGGTTAAACTATTTGAAGATCACTGGAAAAAAACCTTTGAAAACGCATTTGAAAACATAAAAAAATCCCAGCATGAAAACATTTAGCTCTATTGATGAAATCCTGGACTTTGCCATGGATTCGGAGCAACAGGCCGTTGACTTCTACACCGACCTGGCCGAAAAAATGAAAAACCCGGAAATGAAAGAGGTCTTCCTGGAATTTGCCCGGGAAGAAGTCAGCCACAAAGCCAGGCTGCAAAGGATTAAGGATGAAGGAGTTTTTGACATGAAGATCGAGAACGACGTGAAAGACCTGAAAATCGCCGATTATGTTGTCAACACCAAACCGGTGGAAGATCTTGAGTATGCAGATGCCCTTATCCTGGCCATGAAAAAGGAAAAGGCAGCCTTTAAGCTTTACACCACCCTTTCGGAACGAACTGAAAACCTGGAGTTAAAAAAAGCCTTTAAGGTGCTTGCCGTGGAGGAATCCAGGCACAAACTGCGGTTTGAACTTGAGTATGACGAATATGTGATGAGGGAAAATTAAAAACCAACTCCTTATTAATCCTATAAAAAAGCCCGTGGCAGGAAACAATCCTTTCACGGGCTTTTTACTGAATTATTAATCAACAATTCACCAAAAAAACCAATCGTTTATTTCGTTTTGATGGTACAACCAATGGCCCTGGTAAAGGTTCTTTCGGGGCGCTCACCCGCAAGCAGGGCATTGATGGCATTGGCCACGTACCTTTCGTTTACTTTGCCTGCATCCTGGTAATTGTCATCAATGGCACCAATGTAAGCTACTTTTAAGTCTTCTCCATCCCTTTCAAGCAGGTAGACATGGGGCGTACGGGTAGCACCGTATTTGGGATATATCTTTTGCCCGACATCTTTTACATAGGCGAAAGGAAAGTTCTTTTCTTCGGCCCTTTCCTGCATTTTTTCAAATGAATCAGCAGGTACCACTTCTGGATCATTCGGATTGATGGCAATCAGGGGAAACCCCTTGGGGGCAAATTCATTATGGAGTTCTATCATCCTGTCTTCATAGGCCACCACATAGGGGCAGTGGTTGCAGGAAAAAACCACGATAAAGCCTCTGGCGTCAGGATAATCTGCCATGGAAACATAGTTTCCGTCAACATTTTTCAGGCGGAAATCAGTGGCAACATCGCCCACTTCATAGCCCTGGCCATAAGCACTGGCCCCGATAAACATAATCAGCAATGCAAGGATCGTTTTTTTCATCTTTTCGTTTTTTTTATTGGGTTAAGGGTTTGACAATTTCTTCCAGTTCTTCAAACTTAAACTCCCTTTCGTAAAAACCGTAAAAGTCGCGGGAGTAAATTACGGTGGCAGGAATGGCTCCGCTCCAGGCTTCATCTACCTTGGGTATCCAGCGGTTGGCGTCCGGGTCGTTGAGCAGGACCACACGGCTTTTCATCTCCATGCGCTCAACAAAAGGAATCACTCGGTTTTCCATCTGATTGGGAAAATCAAGGCTGACAAGCAAAACCTTAACTTTTTGATGGCGGTATTGCTCATTAAGCTTTTCAAAGGCCGGAATCTCCCTTACGCAGGGAGCACACCAGGTAGCCCAGAAGTTGATAACATAAACGGAGTCATTTTCTTTTTCAAGCCAGTGCTCAAATTCTTCAAAACTCAGCATAGGAATGGATTCTTGATGATCTGCCTGAGCCGGTGGCGAAGAATGCAAGATCACGGCGAAAAGAAAAACTAACTGCAAAAAGAGGGAAACCTTCATTTTGTTTATTTAATAAA
>SLRE01000323.1 GCA_007131125.1 Bacteroidales bacterium
AAAGAATATTAGAATGGAAAACAACCGACAAACCAGGGTTTTGATCATAGGGGCCGGACTTACCGGGCTGACGTTGGCCTGGTACCTGAAACAAAAAGGCATTGACTTTATTATTGTTGAGAAAGAAGAGCGTCCGGGAGGTGTGATCAGGACTTTTCGCGAAAATGGATTTACCTGTGAAGCCGGGCCCAATACCGGGGTGTTGAGTAACTTTGAGTCGGTTGCGCTTTTTCAGGATCTGGAAGGAGAGTGCACCCTTGAAATTGCTGATCCGGAAGCCAAAAGGCGGCTGATATGGAAAAAAGACCGTTGGCATGCTTTACCGGCCGGCTTTTCCCAGGCGGTGAGAACACCTTTATTTTCCTTTTCTGACAAACTGCGTTTGCTTGGAGAGCCTTTCCGGCCAAAGGGAAAACAACCGATGGAAAGTGTGGCAGGGATGGTGAAGCGACGTATGGGAAAAAGCTTTCTCAATTATGCGGTAGACCCTTTTATTTCAGGTATATATGCCGGAGACCCGGGCTACCTTGTTACCCGATATGCTTTGCCAAAACTTTATAACCTGGAGCAAACCTATGGAAGCTTTATCAAGGGGGGCATTAAAAAAAACCTGATTGAAAAAACGCCCCAGCCTCCCAAAGAGGTTTTTTCCGTGGAAGGGGGTCTGGAGAACCTTATCAAAGCACTGGAAAACAAGGTTGGTAAGCAAAATATCATTTATGGTGCCACCCAAAGCCGGGCAGGGGTAGCACCAGGCGGTTATAAGTTGTATACGATTGCCTCCGGAAAACAAATGGAGATTGATGCCAATACTGTGGTATCAACGGTAGGATCTCATCAACTGATCGATCTTTTCCCTTTTATCCCACCCCGGGAAATTAATACTCTGCGGCAACTGAAATATGCCAGGATCGTTCAGGTAGTGCTGGGGTTTGAAAAATGGACCGGCTGTAACCTCAACGCTTTTGGGGGGCTTGTGCCATCAAAGGAAAAAAGAAAAATACTGGGTGTATTGTTTACATCTTCGTTTTTAAGCAACCGTGCTCCGAAAGAGGGTGCCCTGCTCAACGTATTTTTGGGAGGGATGAGGAATCCTGAATATTTTGGTTTTTCGGACAAGGAAATTTTCCAGATTGTAAAGGAGGAACTCATGGAAATGATGGGCCTGGATGGATTTAACCCTGTCATGAAAAAAATCTTTCGGTATAAGCATGCAATTCCCCAGTATGGAGAAGATTCACAGGAAAGGATCGATACCATAATAAACCTGCAAAAATCTTATCCCGGCCTTATCCTTGCCGGAAATATTCACGAAGGGATTGGAATGGCCGACCGCATTGCACAGGGGGTGCGCATTGCAAAAAGTTTTGAAGGTGAACCATAAAACAACCACCTTCAGGTTTTTTAAGCCGGAAAAAACAAGCTTGTCAAAATATTATATTATTTTCGCTATTGGTCTTTGTTGTTTGCTGAAAATCTGAAAGAAATCAAGGGAATTCTTCGGGTTGAATAAGATAATTGGTAGCATATGAGGGTAGTTCTTTCTCCGGAGTATGAGGCTCAAAAATCCATGATTCTGGACCTGATCAGAAAATTTGATCAGGAAGGAGAAGAATGTGGCCCGGGCAAAAGGAACACCGTAAAGGTTTTTCCTACAGGAAACCCCGACATCAACATCAAAAAGTTTCAAATCCCCATATTTCTCAACCGTGTAGCCTATCGTTTCTTCCGCAAATCCAAGGCCCAGCGCTCTTTTGAGTACGGGCGGTTTTTGCTGGAAAAAGGTTTCAGCACTCCAGACCCCATTGGCTATGCCGAAGAACCGGGAGGGCTTCTTTTTAAATCAAGTTATTACATTTGCGAGCATATTTACCCCGACCTGGTTTTCAATGACCTGATCGACCGTCCGGATTTTCCCCAGCGGGAGACTATTGTGCGGGAATTTACCCGAATGACTTTTCGCCTGCATGAGCATGGCATTGAACTTCTTGACCATTCTCCGCACAACACCCTTATTATTGTTAAAGAGCCCGGCAAAAGGTATGATTTTTTCCTTATCGACCTTAACCGGATGAAATTCCGTAAGGGCATGAAAATGAAAACCCGTTTGAAAAATTTTTCCCGGGTTGCCATAACCGAAGAAATTGCTGCCCTAATCAGTGAAGAGTATGCCCGCCTTTCGGGCATGCCCTACCAGGAGGTTTTTGATAGTGTGTGGAGCCAGGCCCGCCGATTTATCCGGTTAAAAAAAAAAAAAGAACTTTTCAAGAAAAAAGTTGGTATTGCAGGCAGTGAAACTTAATGACCTTCAGGTTTGGAGAAAACAACCCTTGCCGTACAGCTGTGCTTATCAGTTAAATATTTTTTTACCCTGTAACCCTCTTCAAAGCACTTTGCCATTTTTTCCCTTCCTGTGAAATCTGCCTTTTCACCTGTTTTAAGCACTACGGTTTCAATTACTTCCTTTTCGTGAAAATCCTTTTTATCAGAATTTTTATTGAAGTTTTTTTCCATGATAAATCTTGCATCCTTAACAGGGTCTTTTCCAAAATAATCCCGGCGAAAGGTGGTAATTTCAAATCCTTC
>SLRE01000326.1 GCA_007131125.1 Bacteroidales bacterium
CGGGGATGTCACCTATCCCAAAGCAGGTTCTCAAAGCCATCCGCAAAGCATATAAAACCATTTATGAATGCGGGGATATCTATTGGCATACCGACCTGGAAAAAACGGAAATGCTGAAAAGCAAGATCGGTTTGCTGATCAATACCCCTTCCAGCAACCTGGCCTTTTTGCCCAATACCTCACTGGCTTTTTCAATGATTGCCCTACCAATGAAAAACAAGTGGGGGCAGGACCTTAACATCATCTCCATGGAAGAGGAATTTCCTGCTACCGATGTGCCTTTTAAATACCTGGACATTCCGGTTCAATATGTATCTCCGGTAAACGGACGTTACCCTGTGGAAAAGATAATGGAAAAAGTAGACCAGGGTACCAGGGCGGTGGTTTGTTCCTATGTGCAATATGCTACCGGCTACAGGCAAAATCTGGAAGAGCTGGGGAAAGCCGTTAAGGAAAAGGGGCTGCAGTTTATTGTAAACGCCACACAGGGATTCCCGTTTTTTCCCATCGATGTGCAGAAAATGAATATTGATGCCATGGCCATCTCCCTTCACAAATGGGGTTGTGCCGGACACGTGGGTTCCCTGTTCTTCACCACAGAAGATTTTCGAAAACAATTTCCCGCCCCCATTGCAGGATGGCTTTCTGTGTTGCCCGGTGAGGGAGAGTACATCCTGACCAGCAAGGAAGAACCCCTGAAGATACACCCCAATGCCATGCAATACAATTTCGGCACCATGAACCTGCAAAACGTTGCAGGATTGGAACGTGCCATGCGCTACATGGAAAAGATCGGGTTTGAGAACATCCGCAAGAGAATTCTGGAACTGACCAACCAGACTGTGGCAGGCTTAAACCAAATCCCGGAAATGGAAATCCTCAGCCCCCGTCAGAAGCCCGAAGAGCAGTCGGCCATACTCAGCATAAATCTCAGAGAAAAGAACAACCAGGAGTGTGTTGCTTTCCTTGAAAGCAGAGGAGTGGTCACCACCATAAGGGATCAGAAAATCCGTATCTCCTGCAATATTTTCAACAACCAGGAAGACATTGACCGCCTGGTGGAAGGAATCAGGGATTACTGCAGACAATAGTCAAGGGTGTGATTTTTCCGGGTGCAACAATCAATCTCCTGCATGCTGAGAAATCAGTTCCCATACCTTGTTGATTTGCCTGAGGCTGGTGTTGCGCTGCCCCACAGAAAGACGAATGGCATATCTTCCTTTTAGGGTGGTATGGGTAAGGAAAACTTCCCCTGAACCATTCACTTTTTCCAACAGGCTGCGGTTAACCTCTTCCAGTGTTTCCTCGTCCAATCCCCCCGGGTTGTAACGAAAACATACCAGGGTGAGTTGAACCGGGGCCAGCACTTCAAAACGGGTGTCGCTTTCAAGCAACTCCAGGAACTGCCGTGTAAGGCCCACATGCTCTTTTACCATTGCCTGCAAGCCCTCCAGACCGTAGCTCCTGATCACAAACCACAGTTTCAGGGCGCGAAACCTTCGGCCCAGCTGAATGCCCCAGTCCCGGTAGTTTTTTACTTTTTGATCGGCGGCAGTTTTCAGGTATTCGGGATGAATCTCAAAGGTACGGACCAATGCTTCGGGATCTTTGACAAAATAAGCCGAGCAGTCAAAATTTGTCAGCATCCATTTATGGGGATTGAAAACAAAGGAATCGGCCATTTCAGCCCCTTTCATAAAACCCCTCAACTCGGGCACAAGGGCAGCAGTGCCGGCGTATGCGGCATCTACATGCAACCAGATATTATATTTCCGGCAGATGTTCCCGATCTCTTCAAGGGGGTCCATTCCCATAGAAGAAGTGGTACCCAGGGTACCCACCACGCAGGTGGGGATCTTTCCGCTTTTGATGTCGCTTTCAATGGCTTCCTGCAGCAGGGAGGGGATCATGGCAAAATTTTCATCGGTATCGATATATACCACGTTTTCTTTTCCGTAACCGGCGATTTTAACCCCCTTTTCTATGCTGGAATGGGTTTCAGAAGAGGCATACACCCGTAAATCTCCGCTGCTGCCTTCCTCATTGGTCCTGAAATCGGTTTTTACTTCCCGGGCGGTAAGCAGGGCACATAAAGTAGCCGTAGATGCTGTATCCTGAATCACCCCGCTCATGCCGGAAGGCAAGGCGATCATATCACGCAGCCACTCCATCATTCGCTCCTCCAGCTCGGATGCGGCCGGTGAGGTTTGCCAAATCATACACTGTGCACCCAGTCCTGCCGTGAGCATCTCGGCCAAAACCGATGCCGGGCTGTTGTTGGCCGGGAAATAGGCAAACCAACCAGGATGCTGCCAATGGGTAATCCCCGGCATAACCACCTCTTTGAAATCACGAAAAATTTCTGACATATCTTCCCCGGTTTTGGGAGGAGACAGGGGAATTTGGGAAAGAATCTCCCCGGGCGTAACCCTGGATTTCACAGGGTAATCTTCAATATTTTCAAAATAATCCGCCAGCCAGTCTACAAACTCATGGCCGTAGCGGCGAAAAGTTTCATTATCCATATCAACTGTGATTTTTTGCTAATTTAAAAAACTAAAACCACAGTAAATAATCCCTGAAAAGTAAAATTAGGAAATGGCTTTTATTTTCCAATTACCACCCGGCCTTAAAAAGGTAGGTCGTCGTTTTCATCGGCCGGGGGAAGCGGCTCATCAAAGGGAGGCAGTTCATCTGACGAAGGCGGGGGAGGCTGTGACCCTTCTTCTTTTTCCAGTTTCCAGGCCTTTACATTGGTAAACCACCTTCCGTTGTATTCCTTGCTTTCCACGTTAACGAAGGCTTTCACGGTTTCTCCCTCTTTAGGGGCAAATTCGTCAATTTTATCTCCCCACAGCTGAATGCAAACTTTACGGGGATATTGGCCCGGGGTCTCCACAATTATCTCCTGTTTTCTCCAGGGGCCATTTCTTCCTTCTCCTGTTTGCTCAGGCAATACCTGGTGTATGATTCCGCTAATTTCCATGGGTAAAACAACTTTTTTCGGTTTGTAACTTTTTTCTTTAAACTTAAAATCCCCGGAATGGTCCCGGTCAGGAAAACTCCCGTATTATGCCGAGGTTTTATGAAGTTCAAGATATTCTGCAACCTTTTTATCAAAGGCTTTTTGCAACTGCCGGGTAACAGGATGCTCCACTTCAAAATGCATGTCATCAACCTGATTAACCGGCAACACTTTCCTGGAAGTACCGCTGATAAACAGCCCATCCATTTCTTCAAGATCCTCAACTTTAACTTTTTGCTCAATGGCAGGAATTTTCAGCTGCCGGCTTAGCTGAAGGATGTATTTTCGGGTAATGCCCGGCAACACATCTTCCAGAGGGGGGGTGAGCAATTCATTGGCCTTGATAAAAAATACATTGGACCGGCTGCCTTCGGTAATAAAACCGTTTTGGTCAACCAGCAGGGCTTCATACATTCCTTTGCCGGCTTTTTGCTCCCGGGTTTGCCTTCGCAACTCCACATCCATTACCTTGGCATTGGGGTTTTGACGCACCCCGTAAAACAACATAACCCCCACTCCTTCCCGATACTGAGTGTCGTTAGGGTATTGATGTTCCATGATGTAAACCAGCAATTGGTCCAGGTCGGGTGAGGGACCCGGGCGAAAAACAATCTTGATATTGCCTGTTTTCATGCCATTGGCAAGCACCAGGTCTTTTACCTGAGCTCCGATTTCCGGGAAACTCCATGGAAAACGGGCTCCCGTCAGGGAAATGGTTTTTTTCAAACGGTCAAGGTGGTCCTCCAGAAAAAGGGGTATACCCTCCACCACCCTGAAAACTTCATAAATGTAATGCGGGTCGGCCAGGAAAGAGCTGTCGAAGTGTTGCACTTCCATTAAACGGCCGTTGCGTATGTAAAACCTTCCGATACACTCGGGCATAACGATTGTCCTTTTGCCGGCAAAGGTATAAGTTTTTATCAAAGCCGGCAGCAAAACCATTTATTGCTGCGAGAGATTAAAGGCAATATAAAGCTGTCCGTAACTATTTTTGCTGTCGCCCAGAAGCAGCCTGCCAACATCGCTGTCGGCAAGGTTCTGCATACCCAGATTATAGCGCAAACCGGCACGCAGATTGCCAAAATTATAGGCAATACCGGCTGTTACCCCATAATCGAAAGTATTAAGGTTATCCCGGTCTATTTCACTTTCCCCATCAATGGTACCGGAAAATTCCACGTTGCTGCTCAAGAGAAACCCGATAAACGGACCGGCATAAAAATCAAGGACTTCTATTGGCCGGAATACTGCCAGTATCGGAAGGTCAATATAACTTAAATTGAATTTAACCGTTTGATCAATAACCCCTCCATACACCCCTTCTACTCCTTTGGATGTATAAAGCAATTCGGGCTGAATGCCAAAAGTCTCAAAATACATGATTTGACTGAAAAATCCTGCATTGATACCAAACCTGGCATTTTCATCATCCAGATCTTCCTCATCAATGTAAAAGTTACTCATGGTTAAGCCTCCTTTTATTCCGCCATTAACGGTCTGGGCATCCAAAGACCCGGAAGAAATAATTAAATATGACGCAAGAAATAAAAAAACCTTTATCTGTTTCATTTTAGTTATATTTTTAAATTGATACATGATTATATCAAATATACGAAATTTTTTCCGCTAAATTTTTCGAAAAGGTCAAAACCCAACAATTTATGCTCCGGGAAAAGCCCCTTTGCAGTCGACCCCCGGCGAAAAAGAACCTTTGATGTGTAAAAAAAGCAGTTTTATGGGTTGTTTATTATTATTGGGCTTTGCAGTGTTAAAATGCTAAAAAAAATACACCAATTCTTTTTATTTTTAGCCCCTGAAAAATCAAACGTATATCCTTTTACCTCAACCCAACAAAAAAAATGAAAGTTTATAAGGTTCCTTTCCTTTTATTATTCCTGCTCCTTTCATCACATCTTTTTTCACAAACCACCAGGCTCCCGGGGCTTCGCGACAACACCCCTGCTGTGTTTGCTTTTACAAATGCAGACATTGTTATCAAACCCGGCGAAGTTGCCAGTGGGGCAACCATGGTGATACGCAAGGGGGTAATCGAGTCCCTGGGCAAAGACATCAGCATTCCTGCCGATGCCATGGTCATTGACCTGGACGGCAAAATGATTTACCCGGGATTCATTGATGCCTATGCTGCTTACGGAATCCCCCCCGTTAAAAAAGAAGAAGCAGAAAAAAACATTCACTGGAATCCCCAAATCCGCAGCCATTTTTGCGGAGCCGGAAATTTTTTACCTGACAGTGCTGAGGCAAAAAAGTTTCGTTCGGCAGGATTTGTAGCCGGGCATATTGTACCTGCCCAGGGCCTGATGCGGGGAAGAAGCGCCATTGTAAGCATGGGAGAAGATGAAATTAACCGCCTGATTATTCAGCCGGCCGTGTCGCAGGTGCTGTCTTTTGAGCGCGAACGTGAGTTTGGAAGGGGGTATCCCACATCGGTGATGGGCTCCATTGCGTTGATTCGTCAGACTTTTTATGACGCAGAATGGCACCAACAGGCGACCTCCCTGTATGGCGAGGGTCCCGGGGGACTGGAGCGACCTGAACAGAATGCAGCCCTGGAAGCACTGACAAATGCAAGAAATAAAAACCTGCCTTTTTTATTTGAAACAACCAATGAGCAGTTTTTCATGAGGGCCGCGGCTATTGCCGAAGAGTTCTCACTCAATGCATGGATAAAAGGAAGCGGTTATGAATACCGCCGCCTGGAAGAAGTTACAGCCACCGGTCTGCCCCTTATTCTGCCCCTGTCTTTTCCGGAAACTCCAAAAGTGGAAGCCCCTGAAGAAGCCATGGCCGTATCCCTCGAAACCCTGCGCCACTGGTACCTGGCACCGGATAATGCCCAAAAGCTGATGGAGGCCGGAACCACCGTTGCGTTCACCTCCCATGGCATCAAAAACAAAAACGAATTCCTGAAAAACCTCAGGAAAATGATTGAACGCGGCCTCGACAAGGATAAAGCCCTGAAAGCACTCACCATAACCCCGGCCGGGTTGCTCGGTTTAGAAAATCGCTACGGCTCGCTGGAAGCAGGAAAATCGGCCAGCTTTTTTATCTCCGACAAGGACATTTTTGAAAAAGATGCCGCCATTATTCAGGTGTGGATTGACGGGAAAAAATATGAAGTAAAGCCCGAAAGAAACATACCCACAGGAGAATGGACGGTAAAAAGCCAAACTGAACTGGATAATGCAGTGATTGAAATTGAGGGGACCGACCGCAGCCTCAGGGGTAAAATTTCTTCAGGAGAAAAATCGGTTCGTCTGCAGCGGGCTGGCTTCGACAACCAGCGCCTGACACTGAATTTTGTTGCCGATTCCCTGGAAAACCTGGAAGGCATTTACCGGCTGTCTGCCAACCTGGAAAATGACCGTCTTACCGGTTTCGGGGAAACTTCTGATGGCAGCTTTTTTACCTGGGAAGCCACCCGCAGTAAAAAGATTGAAATCAAACAGGATGAGGACAAAAAAAACGGGGATAGCCCCCCTGCCCTGGACCTTCTCCGGCTTTTCCCCTCCATGGAATACGGCATCTCCCAAACACCGGAGCAACCACGAAACGTATTGATACAAAACGCCACCATCTGGACACAAGGCCCCGAAGGCAAACTGGAAAATGCAGACCTGCTCATCACCAAAGGCAAAATTGAAGCTGTAGGCCCCAATATACTTAAGCCCCGCAGGGCCAAGGTGATTGACGGTACCGGCATGCACGTGACTCCCGGGTTGATTGACCCCCACCTGCACACCAGCATCACAGGGGGAGTGAACGAAGTGGGCGATGCCATCACCTCCGAAACCCGCATTACCGATGTAATGCATGGAGACAATGTTTGGATTTACCGCCTGCTGGCCGGAGGGCTTACCTCTGCCAGTCTCTTTCACGGGTCCGCAAATCCCATTGGAGGACAAAATGCCGTAATCAAAATGCGTTGGGGCAAAATGCCCGAAGACCTGCTTATCCGGGATGCCAGTCCCGGCCTGAAATTAGCCCTGGGAGAAAACGTGAAACGCATGGCGGAGCGATACCCCAATTCACGCATGGGTACCGAACAAATCATCCGGGATGCCTTTCAGGCTACCAGGGAATACCAAAAGAAATGGAGCAGGTGGGAAGAAAACCGGGAAGGGCTACCCCCTCGACGCAACCTGCAACTGGAAGCCATTGCCGAAGTGCTTGATGGAAAGCGACTGGCACATGTACATGCTTATCGGGCCGATGAAATGCTTATGATGATGCGCCTGGCCGAAGAATTTGACTTCAGGGTAGCGTCCTTTGAGCATACCCTGGAAGGCTATAAGATTGCCGATGAACTGCGTGAACATGGAGCTGCAGCTGTTGTCTGGAGCGACTGGTCGTCCTTTAAAATGGAAGCCTATGACGGTATCCTTCATAACGCCCGCCTGCTCAATGATGCAGGAACTTTTACCGTGCTGCACTCCGACAACACCCAACTGGCTACCCGCATGAACTGGGAAGCAGCCAAAACCATGAAAACCGGCGTTGATGAAGAAGATGCACTGGCTTTCATTACCATTAACCCGGCAAAGCTCCTGGGTATCGACCACAGAACCGGCTCCCTGGAGCCGGGGAAAGATGCCGACTTTGTCATCTGGAACGGACACCCCATGTCAACTTTTACTTCTGCCGAACAAACATGGGTGGAAGGACGAAAATATTTTGACCGGGAACAGGACAAACAACTAAGAGAAGAGGTTAGAAAGGAAAGAGCAAAAATCATTCAGAATATTCTTCAACAGGAAAAAGGCACAAACAGAAACCGATAAAAAACCCAAATATACCGACTCATGAAATCACTTTCATTCGCCAGGATTGTAAAACCAGCCCTGCTCATATATCTTCTGATAATAATCCTTCTGTCAGCTATTCAGGTAAGGGGACATACCCCTGCCCCTCCCCAACAGGAACCCATTGTTCTGGTAGGAGGAACCATACACCCGGTAAACAGTGAGCCCATACCCAATGGCATGGTGCTTTTCGAAAACGGGGTCATCACCGCAGTTGGAACGGATTTGGAAATCCCTGAAAATGCCCGGGTTGTGAATATCAGCGGAAAGCATGTGTACCCCGGATTGATTCACGGAAGAAACACAATGGGGCTGAGCGAAATCGGCCGCATTGCAGAAACCACCGATATGCGCGAAAAAGGAAATATCAATCCCAATGTCAGGGCAAGGGTGGCTTTTCATCCGGCCAGCGAGCATATTCCTGTAGCAGCCGTCAATGGTATTACCACCGTGGTAAGCACCCCAATGGGTGGCATCATATCAGGAAAGGCTGATGCCATGATTACCGACGGATGGACCTGGGAACAAATGACCCTGGAGCCCTCCATTGGCATGGTGATTGAATGGCCGTCAATGCGGGAAAAGGAAGCCCGGGACAAAGCACTGAATGAACTCTACGAGGCTTTTGATAAAGCAAAGCGTTACAAAATTGCCCGTGAGGCAATGCACAACAATCAAGCTCCCCACCATCCCATGGATGTGCGATGGGAGGCCATGATACCTGTTTTGAAAAGGGAAATGCCCGTATTTTTGGTTGCCAATGAACTCCGACAAATTCAGGCAGCCCTGGACTGGGCCGAAAAAGAAAACCTGAAAATGGTGCTGGTAGGAGCCCGTGACGGAGCCTATCTCGCCGAACAGATTGCGAGCCGGGGCATTCCTGTTATGGTAGCCCCTGTAATCGGAGGCCCATCCCTTCAATGGGAAGGTTATGACCAGGCTTATTCATTGCCTGCAGCCCTGCATAAAGCCGGAGTCAGGTTTTGTATTGGGGGAGATGCAGGTGCTGCCTCGGCTTACCGCCTGCCCCACCACGCCGCTTCTGCCGTGGCTTTTGGATTGCCGGAAGAAGTTGCCCTGAAAGCCATTACCATCAATGCCGCAGAAATCCTCGGACTCGACCATCGCGTGGGAAGCATTGAGCCGGGAAAAGATGCAACATTCATCATTACCGACGGCACTCCACTGGAGTTGTGGACCGACATATCACAGGTTTATATTCAGGGAAGGGAAATTGATATGACCGATAAACACCGCCGGTTGTTTGAGCGCTACCGCGAAAAACACCGACAGGCTCAAATGGAATAAAAACGACAGGACAATTAAGAACCCAAAGCTGCATGGGAAACCTCTCCCTTGCGGCTTTCTATTTCTTCACTTTTCCAATCTTCTCCTCTACCGACTTCACTTTTCCTTCAAGACGGTTTTCGGCCCCTTTGCGGATATCCAGTTTAATGGTGGAATAAATGCGGTTGCAGTCGGGTTCCAGAACTTCATGGGCTTTCTCGACAATGCCCATGATTTCCTGAAGGCTTCCAGCTTCAACCACCGTACCCATGGGAGTCAACCTGTATTCAAATCCCGATTCATCAATCATTTTTATTATGCGGCTTACATATGGGCTCACGCTCTCTCCTTTATCGGTCGGAAACATGGCAAATTCCATCAATACTGACATGGCTTTTTCTTTTTGGTTTGCAACAAAATTAATAAATGAAAAGGTTTCCTGCCAAAAGAAAAAATGCCCCCAAAAAGAAAATGAGAGAAGCAAAGGCCAAACAGATAGTTTTTACCGGTAAGAAAAAAAGCCAAAAACCAAGTCAGGTTTTTAAAATTAATTTCATCAAAACTTTAAATAGCAGGTAAAAGGAAAGTTTTTGGAAGGTAAGCACTAAAAAAAACGGGCACCCTCAGCACCCGCCTGGTGATTCCGCCAGGACTCGAACCTGGAACCTACAGCTTAGAAGGCTGTTGCTCTATCCAGTTGAGCTACGGAACCGGTAAACCGTGTCGGGGTGGCAAGATTCGAACTTGCGACCTCCTGCTCCCAAAGCAGGCGCGCTAACCGGGCTACGCTACACCCCGAATAAATTATAGATAAGAACTTTGAATTGCGACCTTCCCGGGCTAAACTCGGGAGGCGCTTACCGGGCGGAGTTTATCCCGCCTTTGCGGGGCTACACCCCGAATAAATTATAGATAAGAACTTTGAATTGCGACCTTCCCGGACTTAAATCGGGAGGCGCATTAAAGACGGGGTTTAAACCGCCTTTAGTGCAGTCAAACCCCGGGAATCTTGCGGAGAGAGGGGGATTCGAACCCCCGGTACCCTTAACGAGTACGGCAGTTTAGCAAACTGCTGGTTTCAGCCACTCACCCACCTCTCCGTGGATTATTTATAAGAACTTTTGCAAAAAATTTCAGAGAAAACGAGTACGGCTGTTTAGTCCCGTACATACGGGACTGGTTTCAGCCACTCA
>SLRE01000012.1 GCA_007131125.1 Bacteroidales bacterium
CCAGCGAATTCGACAAGGCCTTCTTCAAAAACGGAGACACCGTATTTGTACTGCACCTTATCAGCGGGGGATAGAGCTCTCCCCGGATTTTTCTTTATTCTTATGGGACTTTTGTAACCAGCCTTACCTTGGCAGGGATGAATTCAGGTGTTTGATACCAATCAGCCTGTCGTAGAGGCTTCCGGGCCGGCGATGATAAACAAAAATGGAGTAATCGTTTTCCGTTTCAAAATGGCTTCCCTCAATTAAGTCAACGGTAGCAGCGGTTTCTCCTTCGTCAAGGAAAGCATAATGGTAGTTGTAATATCCCTGCTTCAGCAGCAGTTCGAGCTCATATTCTTTTTCCGGGTAGTTATAGCTCATTTTGTTCTCCTCGGAAAAGCGCCAATCGGTTAGTTCGCCCAAAACGTAAATTCCTCCAGATGCCAGCGGGGTTTCCATCGGAAGTCGAAAGTGTACATGGGCATAATCTGCTTCCAGCATATTGTCGTTGGCATCAAAGGTTTTTACCTGGAATCTGCCGTTGATATCTTCCCTTGAGGTGTACCTCCTGTATTTTCTTATCTGGTCAGGAAGAAGAAACACATCATTGTGACGGGGAGACGTGGTAATGTCTGCCAGGCGGGCTGATAAATGCCTGAGACTGCGGATGTCGAATTCCCTGAATTCGTTACCGGCTTCAAACAGGGTTTCTTCATCGTAATCGTAAATCAACTGATTGCCTCTTACCGACCTCGGAGGCAGATCCTTAATGGCATTATCCCATCTGCCGTTTTGTGTGATCACAACCCTCAGGTCCTGGAAAGGATTGTCAATTCGGTAATTGGGTGAGTTAATGGCAAAGTTCAGTTGCTGTTTGGTGTCGCGGTAGCGTACCAGTTCTGCCTGCCTTACCTGCCCTTCGATCTGGATCTGCTGCTCAAAGATCATAAAACGCCGGGTTAAAACTACATTTTCCCGGTCTCCATTAAGGAAAACTTTCAGTATATAATTTCCCGATTTTGTGGGGCGGAGGTCAGGACTTGGTATTTCCAGGCGGTAATGGGTGAAAGGTACCCTAGTGTTGATGGAATAAGAATACTCCCTGATCTGTTCCTCATAAAACCCTTCAATATATTCGTATTGTTCAATGGGGGAGGGCTGCCAGTGGGCATCGCAGTGTATTATAGTATAATAGTAATTTTTATAATCGGCATCCAGGTCGTCAAATCGCAATACCAGTTTTTCGCCCGATTCCATGCGAATCAATGGGGGAGTCATTTCAAACCCTTTTCGGTTAAACAAAACCGTTTTAATGTTGTTTTTATGGATGTAATCGCCAAAAAGAAAAAAATCTTTAATACTTTTATTTCTCTTTTCCGGCGATACTTTCGGCTCTTTTGCTTCGATGGCCGACATATCATTTCCCGGTGAAAAAGATCGGGATTCGGCACTGCTGCCAACAATCAAAATGGCCAAAAATATCAGTGAAAACAAGGACGCCAAACGTGCGTTTAACTTATTAAAATAAGGCTTGGGTGGAAATAAGTAATCGAGCATGGGGTTTTTTTAAAAAATGTGCTGAAACTGAAAATCAGTTCCTTTAAACAAAGCTAATTAAAAACGAAATTCTGGCAAAAACATTTTAAGTATTTAAAAATATCCATAATTTTGCCTCTTAAATAGTTTCAAAAACCACTTCAAAAGATGGCTAAAGTGATTAAGATCAAAAAAGGGTTGAACATCCGCTTGCAGGGCCAGGCTGAAAAAATTCTGGAAACAGCTCCCCGTTCTGAGGAATATGCCTTGAAGCCTCCGGACTTTCACGGTCTTTTTCCCAAAATGATGGTTAAAGAAGGGGACAGGGTAAAAGCCGGTACACCATTGTTTTTTGATAAGTATAACGAAAAGGTTGTTTTTACCGCCCCGGTTAGCGGTACTTACAAAGAACTTGTAAGGGGAGCCAAACGCCGCATACTGGAAGTTAAAATCACCCCCGATGCAGACACTGAACATCACGATTTTAAAATCGGAAGCCTTGGAGATATGGACCGGCAGGAAGTTATTGACAAAATGCTGGAAAGCGGTTTGTGGCCCATGATTCGCCAAAGGCCTTATTCGGTTATTGCAAAACCCGACGACAAACCCAAAGCCATTTTTGTTTCCGGGTTTAATACTGCTCCTCTCGCTCCGGATTTTGATTTTATCGTGAAGGGACAGGAAGATCAATTTCAGAAAGGTCTGGATGCTTTGGCCAAACTTACTGATGGAGACGTGAACCTTAGTATTGATGCTGAAAACACCCAATCCAATGCCATTCGAAATGCCAAAGGGGTTAAGGTTCACCAGTTTTCCGGACCCCATCCCGCTGGAAATATCGGGGTTCAGATCCACCACATCAACCCTATAAATAAAGGGGATATTGTTTGGTATGTTGATTTTCAGGATGTGATCATTATAGGTCGCTTTTTCGAAAAGGGAATTTACGATCCCTCCAAAATCATAGCCCTCACCGGTTCTGAAGTTCTTAACCCAAGGTATTACCGGGTGGCTACCGGGGCAAAAATCTCCGACATTACCCGTGATAACATTCGTCAGGAAGAAGAGGTAAACAAAAGATTTATCAGTGGTGATGCACTCACCGGCGCAAAAGTTGAAAGCAGCGGATTTCTTGGTTTTTACGACAACCAGGTAACCGTGATACCCGAAGGTGATAAACCCGAATTCATGGGCTGGCTTATTCCCTCACCAGAGAAGTTCAGTGTGTCCAGAACTTTCTTTTCCTTTTTAATGCCATGGAAGAAATACCGCCTCGATACAAATATACGTAGCGGGGAAAGGCCTTTTGTTATCACCGGGATTTACGAAAAAGTGTTGCCCATGGAAATTATGCCCATGCAGCTGATCAAATCCATCATGATCAACGATATCGACATGATGGAAAAGCTTGGCATTTACGAAGTAGCTCCCGAAGATTTCGCCTTATGTGAGTTTGTTTGCCCATCAAAGATCGAAATGCAAACCATTATTCGCGAAGGCCTCGACACCATGCAACGCGAGTTTTCTTAATAGAGCAGATTGTGATTTGTTTTAGAAATAAAAAAATACAGAGCATTGAAACCATTACATGATTTAGTTGAGAAGGTTAAGCCCCACTTTGAAAAGGGAGGGCGGTTTGAAAAGTTCTACCGCACTTTTGAAGCTTTTGAAACCTTTCTGTTTGTGCCGGGCAATGTTACCAGAAGGGGCAGTCACATTCGCGATGCCATGGACATGAAACGCACCATGGTGCACGTGATTATTGCTTTAATGCCTGCCCTGCTTTTCGGAATATGGAATGTGGGGTACCAGCACTACAAAGCTACGGGGGTAGAAGCTGAATTTATTGATCAGGTTGTTTATGGTCTTATCCAGGTATTGCCAATTGTGGTGGTCAGCTATATATCTGGCCTTGCCATTGAATTCATTTTCGCAACCATCCGCAATCATGAGGTCAATGAGGGTTTTTTGGTTTCCGGTATGTTGATCCCTTTGGTTATTCCTGCCAGCACCCCGCTTTGGATGGTGTCTGTGGCGACCATTTTCGCCGTGATCATCGGCAAGGAAGTTTTTGGGGGCACCGGAATGAATATTCTGAACCCTGCTTTACTGGCCCGGGCATTTTTGTTTTTTGCTTATCCCTCCTATCTTTCCGGAGAGGTTTGGATAGCCGGTACTGCAGAGCAACTTGACGGGGTTTCGGGTGCTACCGCCCTGGCCGTTCTGGCCATTGGTGAAGGTGAAATGCCTTCAGCATTGGATATGTTCCTGGGAACCATTCCCGGCTCTATCGGAGAAACTTCAACCGTGGCCATACTGCTGGGAGCCATTGTACTGGTGGCAACAGGAGTTGGCAGCCTTCGCATTATGTTGTCGGTAGTGGCCGGAGGCCTTCTGATGGGAGGTATTCTTAACCTGGTGGCTGTAAACGAGTTTATGGAAATTCCCCCATATTATCATTTGATAATGGGTGGCTTTGCTTTCGGTACGGTGTATATGGCCACCGACCCGGTGTCGGCTTCACAAACCGGTGTCGGAAAATACATCTACGGATTATTGATTGGGGTGCTTACAGTGCTTATCAGGGTGGTCAACCCTGCCTATCCTGAAGGAATGATGCTGGCCATTTTGTTTATGAACGTATTTGCACCGCTGATTGACCACTACGTGGTTCAATCTCACATTAAAAAACGAATGAAACGCATGGAAAAAATCCCTGCAAAAGCTTAACTTTAAAACAGGAAAACCAATTAACCATGAGTAACCGGTATATATTTTTATACGCTTCTGCAATGGTAGTCATTGTAGCCCTTGTGCTTTCCGGTGCCGCAACCTTGTTGAGGCCATTGCAGGAACGAAACATGCGCATTGAAAGAATGCAGAATATCCTGTCCACCATCCACATCCCTGCCCCAAGGGGTGAAGCCGAGGAGCTTTTTGACCGGTATATTATTGAAACCAAGGTTATCAATTACCAAGGAGAAGAAGTGGAAGGCGATGCTTTTGAGGTGGACCTTCAGGATGAAAACCGCAAGGACCCCTCAGAAAGAGACCTTCCGGTTTTTATCGCAGAATTGGATGGCGAAAAGTATTACATTGTACCCGTCAGGGGCGGTGGTTTGTGGGGACCCATCTGGGGTTACATCAGCCTTGAATCGGATCTGGCTACCATTTATGGAGCCAATTTCGATCATGCAAGTGAAACCCCGGGCCTTGGAGCCGAAATTGCCGATAGGGAGTTTGAAGAGCAGTTCAGGGGTAAACGCATTTTTGACGAAGACACAAACTTTCGGTCGGTGCGCGTGGTCAAGGGCCGCGCCCCCGAAGATGACCCCCATGCTGTTGACGGCATCAGTGGAGGAACCATTACTTCAAACGGGGTCCAACGAATGTTGAGAGACGGGCTCGGAATTTATGAACCGTATTTTAAAAAAATCAGAACATCATGAGCGAAAATAATAGCATGCCCAAAGAAAACTTATTGTCCCCAAGAAACCGGAAACTGCTCACCGATCCGCTGGGGAAGGATAACCCCATTAACGTTCAGGTTCTGGGAATATGTTCTGTGCTTGCAATTACCGTTCAGCTCAGAACTTCCCTGGTAATGGCCATTTCGGTGGTTGCCGTTATGGGGTTTGCCAACGTAATCATTTCCCTGCTTCGTCATACCATCCCGCCCAGGATCCGCATCATTGTGCAGCTTACCGTGATCGCATCCCTGGTAATTCTGGTAGACCAAATACTTAAAGCCTTTGTTTATGATATCAGCAGGCAGCTTTCGGTATTTGTGGGATTGATCATTACCAACTGTATCATCATGGGCCGCCTGGAAGCATTTGCCCTCAATAATAAAGTATGGCCTTCGTTTTTGGATGGCATTGGAAATGCCGCCGGCTACGGATGGGTCTTGCTTGCTGTAGGCTTTTTCCGGGAGCTTTTTGGCTCGGGTACCCTGATGGGGTATTCAGTTATTCCACAGTTTATGTACGACATCGGCTATGAAGATAACGGCCTGATGATCCTGCCTCCCATGGCGCTGATCACCGTGGGTATTATTATTTGGGTGCAACGGTATAAAGACCGAAGGTTGATCGATATCAGTTAATCCCCTTTTTTCCAATTAAAAAAATGGTCAAAAAATGGAAGAGTTATTAAACATATTCGTCAAGTCGATTTTTATCGACAATATGATATTTGCCTATTTCCTTGGAATGTGCTCCTACCTGGCGGTTTCCCGAACGGTTAACACCAGTGTTGGGCTGGGCTTTGCGGTGATTTTTGTATTAGGATTTACCGTACCCATCAACTATCTTTTAGAAAATTTCATTCTGGGAAGAGGCGCCCTTTCCTGGCTGGGACCACAGTTTGCTGCTGTTGATCTGAGCTTCCTTACTTTTATTATGTTTATTGCCATCATTGCCGCCATGGTGCAGCTGGTGGAAATGATCATTGAAAAACTCAGCCCCACACTTTACAGCTCCCTGGGTATTTTTCTTCCACTGATTGCTGTAAACTGTGCCATCCTTGGAGGGTCCCTGTTTATGCAGGAACGCAACTATGCCAATATTTCCGAAGCCATTTCATTTGGACTGGGAAGCGGGGTTGGCTGGTTTCTCGCCATTGTGGGTATTGCAGCCATACGCGAAAAAATCAGGTATTCCAATGTGCCCGCACCATTGCGTGGCCTGGGAATAACCTTTATCATTACCGGTTTGATGGGAATTGCTTTTATGAGCTTTATGGGTATTGAATTATAATAATCAGAAATGTTGAAAACACCTATTGTCATGATATTGTTAGAAGTCGGTAGTCTCTGGGTCATTACCCTTAGTGTGGTTATGTTTCTTGCCGTAATGCTGATGCTGGTGGGCGTTTTATTGTATGCCCGGGCAAAACTGGTACCGAGCGGCCCCGTGAAAATCACCATTAACGAAGAAAAAGAAATGGAGGTAAATGCAGGAAGCACCCTGCTTTCCACCCTTTCGGAACAGGGGATCTACTTGCCAAGTGCCTGCGGAGGTGGTGGTACCTGTGCCATGTGCAAATGCCAGATTTTCGATGGTGCCGGCGATATCCTGCCCACAGAGGTGGGGTATTTTACCCGCAAAGAGATCCAGGAAAATTGGCGCCTGAGTTGCCAGGTCAAGGTAAAACAAGACCTGGATATCGGTGTGCCCAAAGAGGTGTTTGGTATTAAGAAGTGGGAGTGCGAAGTGGTTTCCAACAGAAACGTGGCCACATTTATCAAGGAGTTTGTGGTGAAATTGCCAGAAGGAGAAAACCTTGACTTTCAATCCGGTGGGTATATACAGGTTGATGTTCCTCCCTGCGAAATAGAATTTAAAGATATTGAAGTTGAGGAAGAATTTCGTGAAGACTGGGACAAGCTGAAAATATGGGATCTGAAGATGGTAAACCCCGAGCCCATTTTCCGTGCCTACTCCATGGCCAATCACCCCGCAGAAGGAAATATTATAAAATTGAATGTGCGTATTGCAACTCCTCCATGGGATAGCAAGAAAAATCAATTCATGAATGTCAACCCTGGTATTTGTTCATCCTATATTTTCGCCAGGAAGCCCGGAGACAAAGTGACCATTTCCGGTCCCTACGGAGACTTTTTCATAAAAGAAACAGAACGGGAAATGGTTTATATTGGCGGTGGAGCCGGAATGGCCCCATTGCGCTCACATATCTTTCACCTGTTTCATACCCTGAAAACCGGGCGTAAAGTTTCATACTGGTATGGGGCAAGATCAAAACGGGAAATTTTTTATGAGGAGGACTTCCGTGAGATCGAAAAGAAGTTTCCCAATTTTACTTTCCATATTGCCTTGTCCGAACCCCTCCCCGAAGACAACTGGGACGGCCATACAGGATTTATCCACCAGGTTGTGCTGGATAATTACCTTGAAAAACACCCCGAACCCGAAGAAGTAGAATATTACCTTTGCGGACCTCCTATTATGAATGAATCGGTACTGACCATGCTCGACAATCTGGGAGTTCCTGAAGAAAATATTGACCTTGACGATTTTGGTGGTTAATTTTGTAGCCCCGTTTTATCGGGGCTTTTTTATTGCTTTATGGCTACACCCAAAAAACACCGTCATCAACAGGCCAGTTATGCCACATGGGTTGGCTTTTTTGCCAATGTAGTGCTCACCCTTTTTAAACTGCTGGCAGGAATTCTGGGTCGCAGCTCTGCCATGATAGCAGATGCCGTGCACTCAATCAGTGATTTTGCCACCGACCTGGTAATTGTTGGAAGCCTTAAAGTAGCTGCCAAACCCAGGGATACCAACCATAAATACGGCCATGGCAAGGTGGAAACCCTTGCCGCAGCCTTCGTTGGGGGGGTGCTGATGGTGGTGGGAATAGGCATTTTCTATTCAGGGCTATCCAAAATAATCGGGCATTACCGCGAAGCTCCCCTGCAAAGCCCCGGGATGATTGCATTTTATGCAGCTCTGACATCCGTTATCATCAAAGAGGTTTTATACCGGTATACCCTGGTGGTGGGCAAACGCATTGACAGCATGGTAGTGGTGGCTAATGCCTGGCACCATCGAAGCGATGTTTATTCTTCTTTCGGAACCCTCCTGGGGATTGGCGGAGCCATTTTTCTGGGAGAAAACTGGGTTATCCTTGACCCCCTTGCAGCAATTTTAGTTAGCGGGTTTATCCTGAGGGTGGGGTTTATAATTATCAGGGAATCTTTGCTGGAGTTGATTGAAACCTCCCTCCCAAAGAAAAAAGAAAAAGAAATTATGGATATTGTTTCCAAAGTGCAGGGGGTTCACAATCCCCATGATTTGAAAACCAGGAAAATTGGAAGCAACATTGCCATTGAACTGCATATTGAGGTAGAAAAAAAACTGAATATTGAACAGGCTCATGAAATTACCATTAAACTTGAGCGGAGCCTGCGTGAAAACTTTGGAGAGGAAACACATATTTCCATTCATACCGAACCTTTAAGGTGAATTTCCATTAAACTTTTGCCCCATGTGACGAACCATGCCAACCTGGGTTTAAAAAAAGGGAATGATTATTGAAACCTGAAGGAAGAGGATAGAGGATAGAAGATAGAAGTTAGAGGTTAGAGCATAGAGGGTAGACGATTGACAAGAAGTTCCAACATCCACCTTCAAATTTCAAAATTCTACCCTCAACTCGACTTGGGATGCATTTACAAAGATTAGAGAATCACATTGTTGAAAAATAAATAACACATGAAAACTACCGGAAAACTGTTATTGGCTGCCCTGCTGTTTATGATGGCCTGCAGCCCCGCCGAAAGGCCTCCTCAGCTGATTAATATCCGTGGGGTGGTATTCGGAACCTATTATTCCATAACCTATTTTTCTGAAGACCAGGAGGTTTACCAGGAATCCATTGACAGCCTTTTCAATGCTTTTAACAACTCTCTTTCCTATTACGAGAGAAATTCGTTGATATCGCGCATCAACCGCAATGAAACCACGGAGGTTGATGAATGGTTTAAAACTGTATTTAACCGCTCGCGGGAAATTTCTGAAGAAACCGGGGGTGCCTTTGACGCAACAGTTTCTCCCCTGGTAAATGCCTGGGGGTTTGGTTTTACCGACAGGGCTAAAGTGCCCTCTCAAAAAGTGGACAGCCTCCTGCAATTTGTGGGATACGAAAAAATCAGGCTTGAAAACAACCGCATCCTAAAAGAAGACCCAAGGGTACAGCTTGATTTTAATGCCATAGCCAAAGGGTACGCTGCTGATGTAATCGGTGAGTTTTTGCGTTCTGAAGGGGTAGAGGTGTATCTTGTGGATATTGGGGGTGACATGGTGGCGCATGGTCTGAAACCCGATGGAGACAAATGGCGCATCGGACTGGAAAAGCCAAGCGGGAGATTTGATGACCCCCAGGAAGTGGGGTTTGTCGTAGAAGTAGAAAATGTGGGTTTGGCAACTTCAGGTACTTACCGCCAATATATTGAAGAAGAGGGCAGGCGCTACTCACATACCATTGACCCGGCAACCGGCTTTCCTGTTGACCACAATCTTTTAAGCGTATCGGTTTTTGCAGAAGACGGAATGTCGGCTGATGCTTATGCCACTGCCTTTATGGTTATGGGCCTGGAAAAAGCCAAACAGTTTGTGAAGGAAAGAGATGACCTGGAGGCCTTTTTCATTTTCTCCATCCCAGGGGAAGAAGAATTCGGTACCTATCAGAGTGACGGGCTGGAAATTATTTTGATGGAGGACCTATAAACTTCAGGATAACAGCTTCCTGCCAGATTACAAAATGCCGGCAAAAGTAAATTGACAGCCTTATTATGCTTCGGCTGAACCAGGGTTAACTTTTATCTCACTCACCGGGATTTTGTTGCTTTCACATTCTTCGGGAGAATTGGAACTGCAGGAGCAGGGCATGGGTTCGCCCGTTTTCGGGTGAAAATTGCTTCCGCAGGTTTTGGTAAAAGTGCCGCCGGGTTTTAAAAACATTTTAACGGCAAAGCCTGCGATGGCTATTCCTAAAAGTAATATGGCGAGAAGGATAACTTGCATTGGTAAATTTTTTATAAAATTCGCAAATTGCTACTATAAAAACAAGGAATTGATTCGAATGTTCAGGTTTTTCGAAACCAGGCCATCAAAATTCCGGCTGCCACCGAAGCATTCAACGAATCAATGTTGCCCGGTCTGTTTGGCCGTTCAAACCCGGGGATGGTGATTTCTTCCGTAACTTTTGATTTAACCTCTTCTGAAACTCCATGGGATTCGCTTCCAACCACCAATACTGCCGGTGTTTCAGG
>SLRE01000191.1 GCA_007131125.1 Bacteroidales bacterium
GAGGCATGCGCCCGGTCAAGGCCGTCCGCGATGCGCAGTATGGCGGCCAATGCGCGGACTATCGCTTGATCCGCCGGGGAAAGGCCGCTGTAGATGCGATGTTCCCGCTTGGGATGGGCCTTGCGGTGGTACCGTGCGATACACGCGACCATCCGCTGCTCACGTTCCGTGAATTCCTCGAACTCCGCCTCAAGAATGCCGTCACGGCTGGCCTTGTGATGGGGCTTGCGCCGCATGGAATGGCCAATGTCGTGGAGCAGCGCCGCCCCCTCCAATAGCCGCCGTTCCGCCGAGCCAAGCCCGTGAAGCGCCGCCGTTTCGTCGAATAGCGCCAACGCGATCGCCCGCACCTGCGAAGCGTGCTCGGGTTTTTCGTTCATCGCCCCGGCCAAGCGCTTCACCCCAGCCAAACCGGGATCATCCACAGCCGATGGTTCCAAGGACATCACGACAATCTTCCATTCGCAGGATGGCATTTCCCTACGGACAAGCAGTATACGGCAAAAGGCGGGCGGCGCGCCAACGCGACGGCGCAAAAACATGGCGGGGTCAGAGGTAGAGCCCTGGTGCTAATCCCGGGCGTTCAAGCGAAGCGTGTAGCGGCCGTTTTCGCGTGTGATGGCGCAGGGATGGTTGAAGGCGTTCGTGAGCACGCGGTCCCGTAGGACATCCGGGGGCGCGCCGCACGCAAGAAGTTCGCCATCCTTGAGCACGAGGACCTTGTCCACGGTGGCGTGGATTTCCTCGATATGATGGGTGACGAGCACGAGGGTGAGGTCCGGCCGGGAGGTCTGCAACGCGGCGAGCCGCGCAAGGAACGCCTCCCGCGCGGCGGGATCAAGGCCGGCGCAGGGTTCGTCAAGCACCAGCAGCGCGGGTCCCGGAGTCAACGCACGCGCGATGAGCACGCGCTGCCGCTCGCCTTGCGATAAGGTTTCAAAAGGCTGTTTCGCTTGCGGGGTTAGCCCGAGCTGGTCAAGGCTTTGGCGGGCGCGATCCTCCTCGGCGGTCCCGAAGTTCCGGTAGACGCCGAAGCTCGCGTCCAGCCCGGACAGGGCGACATTCATCGCGGAATCGCGCGGGGGGATGCGGCGTTCCAAGGCCGAGCTGACCCAGCCGATGGTCTTGCGCAGCTCGGGGATGTGACATTCGCCAAGCTTTCGGCCCCGCACGGAGACAGTCCCCTCCGTGGGCCATTCGTAGCCCGTCACGATCTTGAGCAGCGTGGTCTTTCCCGAACCGTTGGCCCCGAGAAGCGCCCAGTGCTCGCCGCGTTGCACCGTCCATGTGATGTCCCGCAGCAGCCACTGGCCTTCCTTCCGAACACCCACCCCGTGCAAGGCGAGGACGGCGCCATTGTCGCTGGTCCCTTGCATATCCGTCAATCGTCTTCGCTCCAGCCTTCCTTGCCCAACAGGGGCACAAAGACACACCCCACCCCCTCACTTTCCTCGAAAACGCCGTCGCCGCGGTCCACCACTATCAGCTTTTGGGCGTGCCGGGCGCCCACGGGGCACACCAAGCGCCCTTCGGCGGCGAGCTGCTCTTTCAGCGAGGGGGGGACCGAAGGGCTCGCCGCGGTGACGATGATGCGGTCGAACGGGGCATGGTCCGGCGCGCCCGCGCTGCCGTCGCCCACCAAGACGCGCACGTTGCCACAGCCCGCGCCGCGGAGCCGCTGGGCCGCTTCCTGGGCCAAATCCTCATAGCGCTCAATGGTGATGACCTCGCGGGCGAGGGCAGCCAAGATCGCCGCTTGATAGCCGGAGCCGGTTCCCACTTCGAGGACGCGGTGATGCGGCTCGACGGCGAGCAACTCAGTCATGAGCGCCACCATGTAGGGTTGCGAGATGGTTTGCCCCGCGCCGATGTCGAGCGGGCGGTCGTCGTAGGCCTGGTTCGCGAGGTCCTGCGGGACAAACAGATGGCGGGGGACCTCCTCCATGACGCGCAACACGTCCGGGTCATGGATTCCCCGCGCGCGAAGTTGGGATTCAACCATCTTGCGCCGGGCATCGGTATAACCGGTTTCGTTCATGCATTAATCCATGGCGCCGCGTTGGCGCGGCGTTACGGAACCGGCAACGGCGGGTCGTATTGTCATGCTCCTACTTTCTAGGTTAGGGCGCGCGCTCAGGCGGTTTCAGCCAAAATGCTGACGAGGGCGGTGCGCACGAGCCACAACAAGAGCAAGGCCACGAGCGGGGTAATGTCCACAGGTCCCAAGGGCGGAAGTATGCTGCGTAAGCGGTTCAACAACGGATCGGTGACCGCCGGAATCCAGCGCAGCCACCGGTGGCCGTGGATGTCCATTTGGATCCAGGGGGCCATCCACCGGAACAGCACCAGCAACATGTACAGGGTCAAACCAGCCTGTATCGCGCGGATTAGGAATTCCATGAGAAAGGGAACACTCGCAGTTGGGTATACCGGGGTCCGGATGATGTTAATTCACTCGCGTATAATGACACATGGCCCGCCTCGAATTCACCCCCGTGAAAATCCTGCTCGTCCATCAGGGGCGCCGTGAGTTTGCCCGCGGTCTTGGGGTCACGGACGCGGCCGAGCGTGACATGC
>SLRE01000259.1 GCA_007131125.1 Bacteroidales bacterium
ACTCCCTGCATACCGGGGGTTTCTTCCTGTTTTTCGGCAATGGCATCAATACTGTTCAGGATAAGGTTTAAAAAAACCTGTTCCAGTTGGTTCTGACTGCCCATAACAAGCATCTCTTCACGGGGGCTTTCCAGGTTAATTTTTATGCCCATTTTATCAATGCGATGACGGGAAAGCGAAATGGATTTATCCAGGGCATACCGCAAATCCGTCAGACTTTTTTCAGAGGCCGGCTGCCGGGCAAAATTCAACAGATTTTTTATAACCCATTCCACTTTCGCAGTAGCCTCTTCCATCATTTCCAGGTATTTTTCGTTTTCTTCATGATTATCCGGGTTTCTCTTCATTCTGGAAATACAATTCATGATACCGGCAAGGGGATTGTTTACCTCATGGGCCACACCGGCGGCAAGGGTGCCTATGGAGGCCAGTTTTTCAGACTGCACCAGCTTTTTCTGGGCATCTTCCAGCTCATCGTAAGCTTTTTGTAAACGATAAACCATGTCATTAAACCTTGACACCAAAATATCAATTTCATCCCCGGGCAATAAACCCATAATTTTTTCAACATTTTTGGGATAGCGTGAAGCAAACATTACATTTTTCTCCCGAATAGATTGCATATCCAGGTTATCTGCAATATTGCTGATGTCTTTAACCGGACTGGTAACCAAATATGAGAAAATAAAAGTTCCCACCAGGCTGATGATGATCAATACCAGGATCATCCCAAAAAGTGTTTCTGTGGCCTGGTCAAGGGTCCGGTAAATAATTTCTTCGGTAAGACCCACCCTGAGAAATCCTATGCTGCCATCCAACAAAGGAATTGAGATGTCACGGATAAGTTGATCGCTATCCTTAAAGCGGACATTGGCAGATAAAATTTCACTGCTTCTCTGTCGCTCATGCACATCAATCAAACCGGATGGCACCGGTCCGTCGAAAGTGTGGGCCCGGATCTCACAGTCCGGGTCGCAAATCATGATATATTCAATGGTTTCATCGGCAGCCTTTATTTCATCGAGCAGCACATTCATGGCCACAATGTCATCAAAAAGTATATAGTTGATGGCTCGCTGAGAAATGATCTTGGAGATGAACACACTCCTTTGCTGCAACTCTTCCTCAAGTGAGGAGAAAATGATGCGATGCACCAGGGCTACATTGATGCTTCCAAACAATGCCACGACCAACACCATGCCAATGGTAAACTTCCAAAAAAGCGGAACCTTCGAATTTTCTTTTTTTCCAGGGTAAGGTGTAGTCATTGGATGCAATACTTATCAATTATCAAGTGCTTCCGACATTTCCCGGATGGGATCGTAATCGGAATCTTTTCCTTCAATAAAACGGTCAATCAAAAGCACTTCCAGCATATCACGTGTTTGGGGATCTTCGTGCATGGTCAGGAATAAGTTTTTCAGCTTTTGTTTTTTTTCGGGGTCCAACCTTGAAGAAACCACCACAGGCGGGTTTCCAAAAGGAGGAGAAACCTCAACAATTTTAATGTTATCCACCTGCCGGGGTTCATGAACTTTCACATAATCAAAAATCAACTGATTTACTGTGGCCGCTTCAACAATGCCCCTGGCAACCATTTGTATGGAGTTGTCATGTGCATATGAAAAAACAGTGGAGCTAAAAAAATCATCCGGACTTATCCCCTTTTCCCTCAGACGGCTGACAGCGTAAAGGTAACCCGTATTGGATAAGGGGTCTGTAAAGGCAAAGCTGGTATTCTCCAGATCTTCCAGACCCTGAGCCTGAGAATCTGCGCCGGCGATTATGTAGGCATAATAGTAAGGTTTTCCATTGCTTACAGGCACAGCCAGAAGTTCAATCCCTCTTTGTAAATCCAGACTTACGTAAGCCCCGGTGCAAATAAATGCAAAGTCCAGTTGTCCTTTTTCCAGCATCTGGTTGACTTCCCCATAGGTTTGTCGCTGATGAAATTCAATTGGCCGACCCATTTGACCGGAGATGTAATCAAAGATCCTTTCATAAGATTCAAATGTTTCTCGTGGTGAAAGAATGGCTGATACGGCCACTTTCAAAGGTTCATACCCATCCTGAACATCCCCTTGCCCATTATCGGCAGAGGTTTCATCAGGGTCTATTATCCTTACATCCGCAGGTTGACGGTTGCAGAAGAAAAAAGAGATCAAAAATATTAGAGCAAAAAAATGTAATCTCATTATTCAGTGTGTTTTTTGGAATAAAGGAAAAGCTTTTATTTTAAAGGAAAATTCTTTCGGTTGCAATAAGTAGAAGTTGCTTTTTGCCCAATGCGAAAATTATACCAAAAAACAAAAAATAAATTCAGGCATTTTTTCCGGAAAATATTGTTTTTTCCTGCTTTATTATGAAACAGCCAAAACGGAAACATGTTTTAAAGAACGAAATAAAAAAGGCGGGCTTCAAAAGAAACCCGCCCTCTTTTTTATTGGTTTTTGGTTAATGGCATCATGCATTGAGCATAACCGGCATTACCAGCATCAGGATGTCTTCGTCCTTGTTTTCCGAATCCACGGGGATGATCAGTCCGGCGCGGTTGGGCTCGGACATTTCCAGCATCACCTGCTCGGTTTCCAGGTTTTGAAGCATCTCTACCATAAATTTGCTGTTGAACCCGATTTCCATATCATCTCCTTCGTAATGACAGTTGAGCCTCTCACGAGCCTCATTGCTGTAGTCCAGATCTTCGGCCATCAGGGTCAGTTCAGTTCCGGCAATTTTGAATTTAACCTGGTAGGTGCTCTGGTTTGAGAAAATCGAAACCCTGCGAATGGCATTCATAAATGGCTGTCGATCCACGGTCATTTTGTTGGGGTTTTTGGCCGGGATCACTGCGGTATAATTCGGGTATCTGCCGTCAATCAGCCGGCAGGTCATCATGATGTTTTTGAAGGTAAATTTGGCGTTGGTTTCGCTGTATTCGATTTCCACAGGGGCATCATCCTGCGACAGAATATTCTTCAACTGGTTGAGGGGCTTTTTGGGCAGGATGAAAGTTGCCGACTCTTCACTTTTAATATCCATGCGGCGGTAGCGCACCAGTTTGTGGGCATCGGTGGCCACAAATGTGGTGTTTTCGGGCGAGAGCTCGCAAAACACACCGGCCATAACCGGGCGCAGGTCGTCGTTGCTGGCTGCAAAAATGGTTTTGGAAATGGCCTCAAACAGGATGTCGGACTCCATGGTAAAGCTTGCACTGTTTTCTATGGCCGGCACCTGGGGGTATTCCTCTCCATTCTGCCCGGCAAGCTTATACTTTCCTTCTCCTGCCGTAAGCGTCACCCCATAGTTGCCCGAATCAATATCCAGGGTAACAGGAATATCCGAAAAAGTCTTCAGGGTGTCCAGCAGGATTTTGGCGGGGATGGCCACACTGCCTTCGCCCTCGGCCATGTCTACATTGATACGCGCAGTCATGGTGGTTTCCAGGTCGGAAGCAGAAATTTTGATCTCCGAATCGCCGAGTTCAAATAAAAAATTATCCAGGATGGGAAGGGTGTTATTGGTGCTCAATACCCCGCTAATGGCCTGCAATTGCTTTAATAACAAAGAGCTGGAGACTATAAATTTCATATGTCGACGTTTTTTTAAATGATTAGCAAAGATAGTTTTTTATAAAATATGCTATGGGAATTCCGGTATTTTTTTGGTTTTTTATCCTGCAAATCCCCCTTACTTATCGAAGTTTTCCTGAAAAAAGGACAAAGGTCGCATAATGCGGTTAAAAACATAATATTGCGCCAGTGCGAAATCTCCCTCATTCACTTGCAAATAAAAGCGGTTGGGGTCGTATCCGTGGGCTGCCGACAAGCTGATGCGGTCCCCGGGTAAGGGTTTGCGCCTGTGAAAAGCCAGCCTGATCTCCTGGGATGGCTCTCCATGAATGGTCATCAAAAGAAAAGGCTCTTCCACCTTCAGGCTGTCCATGCGCATCATTTCTTCATCCAACGCCAGCTTTTCATAACTCAACCTGGAAAAACTGCTTAAAAATCTTTCAACCCTGTCATGGCGTAGCGAAGTCTCATCCAAAACTTCTCCTGCCGTGGTTTTCATCTCATAACCATCAGGGTCGGTATTATCCAGAACAAAGGACTCCCCTGGGTCGGCAAGATGGTTTACCTCCACTTTATGGATTTGAGAGGGGGTTAAATTGACCACCACCCTGTCGCGCCACACGTGCTCCCTGGCCTGGTAAACATCCTTTATACCGCCTGAAACTCCAGGTACATGCACGGCAAAAGGTGTTTCCACTCCTTCTTTTCGCATATAAGTGCTTTCACCATCAGGGGTGTTTTCTCCCACATAAAAACTTTTAATTTTTTTTAACCGGTTCATAAATCCGATATTTCCGGGAAGACGAATCCAGTGGGTTTTTTCGTAAACATTTACCTTCACCCCTGATTCATCCAGCTGACGGTTTACTTCAGGCTGATCGGCAATGGGCACCGGCAACCTGACAACCTGGTTGCGCATAGTGTACAAAAGATCCCTTACAGCCGGTTCATTGGCATGAAAGCTTTCATTCAAAAGCCAGCCTCCATCCGGGGTCCTTTCAAACACCAAAGGTTCTTCACCTGGCTTTTTCATTTCAATCATGCCAACATTATCGGTGTGGTTCATACCAAAATCCCGCTCATGGGTGGGACCGGCTCCGGCGAATATCCAAAGCAACGAAACCAGCACAAGCATCAAAGCTGCGAAAAATATGGCTAAAGTTTTTTTCTTCATTTTTATTCCAGGATAAATTCTTACCTGCTATAACGTCTTTTTCGCCAGAATATCCTTAAAACCCCGAAAACAAACACCAGCAATACAGGGAGCAGAAGGTTAAGGATTTGAACCCCTAAACGGTTTTGCCCGATACGGGTTTTATCCAGCATGCGAAGCCTGAGCTCTTTGGCACGTGCTTCAATCAGACCCGAATCATCGGTAAGGTAGTTGACGGCATTCAAGATAAAATCCTTGTTGCCGAAATTTTCCCCGCTGTACCGGTCGTACCCAAGGGGAAGGGGTTCGTTTCCCCTTTCAAACTGATTGCGGATTATGTCTCCATCGGCGACCACCACCATGGCAGTATGCTCACTTTTGTCGCGTACCTTAAAGTCTGCCGGCAAGTCGACCTCAGGGGGGATCCGGTTTCTGAAAACCGACTCAAAACTTCCCTCCAGCAGGGCAGCAACAGGCTTTGGACCTTCGCGGAACAAACGCTCATCGGGAGGATTCTGCAGGATGTCCAGTGCAATACGGGTTGGGGTTTGCAACACCCGTGTGTTGCGGGAGGTGTGCAGCAAAAAGGTTTTATCAACATCCTCAGCTGCTACGGTATCGATGCTGCTGACAAATTCGGTACGCACAAGGTTCAGGTTTTTTACTATCGGGTGGTCACTTGCCGGGGAAACCAAAGGAAAAAAGTGCCATGGCAACAGGCTGATCTGCGGGCGGGAACCCACATAACCAGTGGTCACAGGTATGGGGGCGGCATTAAGGTCCTGCAAAAGGTCCGGGTTCAAGCGTATGCCGTAGTTGAACAACATATCATCAAGGTTGATGGGCCAGCCCATGCCAATGGTTTCATAATCAGGAGGTCTCAGGCTGTCCATGTCGGCAAACACCGGATCAACCAGCCAAAGCAGCGAACCCCCGTTCATCAAAAACTGGTCGAGAATAAATTTATCCTCTTCACTGAATGGCTTTACCGGATCGGCAACTATCAGGGTTTTAAAATCTTCTATGTTCTGGTAGCGCTCATTGATGCGCACCCTTTCCACATCATAAAACCGGCCGAGTGACTGTGTAATATCGGCCACATAGCGGTGCTCGTATTCTCCCTGCCCTTCCAGGAAACCGACTTTTTCTTTTTCGGTGGCGGTAAGTTGGCGGATTACCGATGCAATATTGTATTCCAGCGCCTGGGCCGAGTTATTCAAAACCTCTTCCGGGGGTATGCCCATCTGGTCCTGCAACAATTTCAGCGGAGCTTCTTTGCCCCCGTAGCTGACCAGAGCCCCCGGAAAAATTACCTGCTGGGAAGTGGCATCATCTCCCCTGACCTGCAGCTGCGTGGGTTCCAACCCTTTATCCATCAGCATTTCATAGGTGCGGGATATCTGCTCACGGTCACCTGCCCGGGTTGGATTGATAAATTCAAATTCAATATAATCGGAATAGGCACGAAACTCATCCAGCATTTCCCTGGTCTGGTTGCGTAGCCGGCGAAATCCTGCGGGAAAACTCCCTTCAAGGTAAACCCTGAAATAAACCACATCATCCAGACCCCTGAGCATATCTTTGGTGGCATCGGTAAGGGAGTACCGCCGCTCAGTGGTCATGTCGAAGCGGGCAAACCTTGCCGACCCGATAACATTCAATGCCAGAATTATCAGAATACCGGCAAGCAACTGCAAATAATTGATTCTTCTGACATCCTTGCGCCCGCTGTAAACATGGCCGCCTGAAGCTTTTTTATCTGATTTTCCTTTACGGAGCATGAGAAAACCTGCTGTTTTAATTTTGTAATTTAATTATTTGGTTAAACCCTCTGTAATCACCATTTGCGGCTTTCCAGCTTAATTTTGGTGAATAAAATAAATAAGGCAATGATGCTCAGGAAATATAAAACATCCCTGGTATCAATCACCCCTCTTCCCATTGAGGTATAATGGGAATACATTCCCAGATCCCTGATAAACAAATCGATCCTTCCGAAAAGATCCAGGGAGTAAATCATTTCGAAACCGATAAAGGCAAAACCGCAAAGAAACAGAGCGATTATAAATGAAATGATCTGGTTTTCGGTAAGGGAGGAAGCAAACAGCCCGATGGCCACAAAAGCAGCCCCGAGGAAAAATAATCCGAAATATGAGCCCCAGGTGCCTCCCACGTCCACCCCCGGGTAGGCAGCGTAATGCCAAACCGTATAGAAATAGATCATGGTAGGCAGGAGTGAAAACAGCACCAGCACCAGTCCGGCAAAAAATTTGGCAAAAATGATCTGCAGGTCGGTAATGGGTTTGGTAAGCAGCATTTCTATGGTACCTGATTTTTTTTCATCGGCAAAAAACCGCATGGTAATGGCCGGTATCAGGAAAAGAAACACATAAGGCCCTAAAGCAAACAAACCCTCCAGATTGGCATAGCCCGATTCCAGAATGTTGTACTGACCCGGAAAAACCCACAAAAACAAACTGATGATGCTTAGAAATACGGCAATGACAATATATCCGATCAGGCTGTTGAAAAAATTATTGAGTTCTCTTTTAAAAAGTGTGAGCATATTATTTATTGAGGTTCTTTATTAAAATCAATAGATACGGTATCGTTCATTTGCAGGCCCAACAGGCTGGATGCTTTGCCCTGATTGATGGCTATCTCCAGAAATCCTGTGGAGCTGAACATAGCCAGCTTTTCACCCGGCACTACATCTGAATAAGAAGAAAGAATTCTGGCAATACCGTCGTCAGGCCCCCTGAAGCTGATGCGGAAAGGCCTGCCCTTTCCTGTTTTTCTGAAAAGATCGTAATCAATATTTACAAAAACATTTTCATAATCATCTACAAATATCACCTTGCCAATGATCTGATCGGCATGCACCACGGGTTTAAACGGAATCCGCTGATTGAGCGAGCGGTAGGGTTTGCCCACGGCATCCAGGCCTTTTCCTTCTGCGATAAGGGCAGCGGCTTTGGCAAAAACATCCCGGGTGGAAAACGTAAAATAATCGGTATCCTGCAAAATTTCCAGCTCAACCACCTGTTCGGGCTCATTGTCAAATATCAGGGAAAAAATGCCGTTGTCGGCCCCCACAAAATAATGACCCTGATGTTTGATGGCCACATGGGGTGTTTCCAGCCCTGCCTCTGTATTCATCCCCAGCAGGTGTATGGTGCCTTCAGGAAAGTTCTGCCAGCTGTTTTTCAATACAAAACTCGCCTGCATGATGTCGAAACTTGGTACCTGATGGGTAATATCAACAATTGTCGCACCCGGTATCAACTTCAGCAACATCCCTTTTACTGCACCTGCGTAATGATTTCCATAGCCCCAGTCACTGGTGAGGGTGATAATTGTCATGTATTGGCTCCCCTGGGTTTTATAATTAAAACAACCTTAAATGTAATTTATTACCCGCAAAATTGGTAAAAATATTGTTATTTTGCACATTCAAAAATAAGTATTTATTCTGAGCCTGTTATTCTTTAATGTGAGGCTTTTCTCAAACGGGCATTTTTAATTCTGTACAATTGAACCCTTTTATCTTTTATGGGTGAAAAAACTTTTACACTGGAGAGGATTCATCCTCCCGACATTTTTGGGCTAAGGGAAGAAAAGCTGAAGCTTTTGCGAAACATCTTTCCAAAATTAAAACTGGTTTCAAGGGGAGAAGACCTCAAAGCCATTGGCGACGACCTGGAGTTGGAGCAGTTTGAGGCAAAATTTGAGTTGATGCTGGCCCATTACGATCGTTTTGGCAAACTTACCGAAGAAAACATCCTGGAAATTATGGCCCAGAGCAACGGGCAGGCACCTGCCCCTGCCGATGAGGAAGGGGGAGTGTTGATTCTGCATGGCAAAGGAGGTATGCAGATAAAAGCCCGCACCCCAAATCAGGTTCGCATGGTGGAAAGCATAAAAAACCACGACATGCTTTTTGCCATTGGCCCGGCAGGTACAGGAAAAACCTACACTGCAGTGGCCCTGGCGGTAAAAGCACTCAAAAACAAGGAAGTTCGCCGCATCATCCTGGCCCGTCCCGCTGTGGAAGCAGGCGAAAACCTTGGATTTCTGCCGGGAGACCTTAAGGATAAGCTGGATCCCTATCTGCAGCCCCTTTACGATGCCCTGCGTGATATGATACCTCCTGCAAAGCTAAACGGCTACATTGAAGACGGTACCATTGAAATTGCTCCCCTGGCCTTCATGCGCGGCCGAACCCTTGACAATGCTTTTGCCATTCTTGACGAAGCACAGAATGCTTCCGACAGCCAGCTAAAAATGTTTCTGACCCGAATGGGCAAATCCGCAAAATTTATAGTTACAGGAGACATCACCCAGATAGACCTTCCACGAAACCAGATTTCAGGTTTGATTACCGCAACAAAAGTGCTCAACCGCATCAAGGGTATTGAATTTGTTTTTCTGGGCGAGAAAGATGTGGTGCGCCATGCCCTGGTCACCCGCATTATTGACGCTTATGAACGGATAAGCCCTCCTGCCGGGTCCTCAGCAAAAGAAGAAAAAGAAAGCAAAGACAAACCAACAAAAAAATAAACTTTTCATGAAAGCAATTACTGCAACAAACTTCAATCTCCCAGGACAAACCTCCGTTTACAAAGGAAAAGTCAGGGATGTTTACACCATTGACCATGAGCTGATGCTGATGGTGGTTACCGACCGCATTTCGGCCTTTGATGTAATAATGCCCGACGGCATTCCTTATAAAGGGCAGGTACTTAACCAGATTGCAGCCAGGTTTCTGGATGCTACCGCAGACATCGTTCCCAACTGGAAGATGGACACCCCTGACCCGATGGTAACTGCCGGTATTCTTTGCGAACCCTATAAGGTAGAAATGGTAATCAGGGGTTACCTGGCCGGACATGCCTGGAGAGAATACAAAAAGGGAAAAAGATTGCTTTGCGGCGTTCCCATGCCTGAAGGAATGAAAGAGAATGATGCTTTCCCGGAGCCCATCATTACTCCCACCACAAAAGAAACCGTCGGACACGATGAGGACATATCAAAGGAAGAGATTTTGAAACAGGGACTGGTAAACCCGGAAGAATATGAGATGCTGGAAGACTATACCCGTAAGCTTTTTAAAAGAGGAACCCAGATGGCCCGGGAAAAAGGTTTGTTGCTGGTTGACACCAAATATGAGTTTGGAAAAGCCAAAGGCCGCATTTACCTGATTGATGAAATCCACACTCCCGACTCTTCCCGGTATTTTTACGAAGAAGGATATCAGCAGAGGCAGGATGCCGGAGAACCCCAGAAACAACTTTCAAAGGAGTTTGTCAGGGAATGGCTGATGGAGCAAGGCTTTAACGGACAGGAAGGACAAAATCCCCCACGGATGGATGAGGCATTTTCCCGGGAGGTTTCTGAAAGATACATCGAATTGTTTGAAAAGATAACCGGTGAAAAATTCATAAAAACCCCGGCAGACAACCCACAAGAGCGAATAGAACGAAATTGCAGGCTATTTCTGGAAAGCCGGTAAGCGGCTGAATAACAAGCAAAAAAATAAAAAAGGGAGGATTGATTTCTCCCTTTTTTTTTATGGTCAATGGCC
>SLRE01000246.1 GCA_007131125.1 Bacteroidales bacterium
AGGTGATTCACCGCAAAGTTCATTTCAATGCCGTCTTCCGAAGTTTTTCTCTTCATCTCCCACAGGCCGGCATTGTTGACCAGCAGGTGAAGGCCGGAATACTTTTCCCTGAATTTTCCTGCAAACTCCCGGATGGATTCAAAAGAGTCCAGCCTGCATGGAAATAATTCAACATGTTCATTTCCTGTTTTCTGAAGAATTTCTTCCTTAAGAGCTTCTCCTTTTTGCATATTGCGCAAGGGCAACACCAACCTGCAACCCTCAGCCGCAACTGCCAGAGCGGTTACTTTTCCGATGCCGGATGTTGCTCCTGTGATGATGCAGGTCTTATCCTTTAAATCCATAGCTGTTTTTTTTGACTTTAATGACTTGTTAAATGCATCAGGAAAACCTTTACAAACGTTTTTTTGTTCAAAAACCCAAAATGCCAAACATTTCCAAAAAAATGGTGTTTTAAGGACTGACAATTTATTTAAACCATGCGAAAAATGGCATTTCTGATATTTTATACCATTGTATTATCCCTATACGCCCTGATCAATTATTATATTTTTTCCAGGGGGCTGCAGGCCATTCCCGAAGGAAGTGCCCTTCGTCCGTGGTACATCTGGCTGTTTTGGATACTGGTAAGCACTTATGTGGCGGGGCGGGTTCTTGAAAATATTTATATTAGCTATGCAAGTGATGCCCTGGTGTGGATTGGTTCTTTCTGGCTTGGGGCCATGCTTTATTTTTTCCTGCTGGTAGTGCTTTTTGATTTGCTCAGGCTGATCAACCATTACATTCCATTTTTCCCTGAATTTGTCCGGGCCAATTATCAGCAATTCCGGTTTTATTTGCTGATTGGTTCGGTGGCATTAACCGGCCTGCTGCTTGCCGGGGGGCACATCAACACCCTTTATCCCAAAACAACAAGTCTTGAAATAGATATTCCCAAAAATGCCGGGAATATGAAAAGCTTAAGGGCAGTAATGATGTCCGACATTCATCTGGGGACCCTGATCGGTAACGGCCATTTTGAAAAAATAGTGGAAAAGGTAAATGTCATTCAGCCCGAGATAATCTTTCTTGCCGGAGATATTCTGGATGAAGACCTTGAACCGGTGATCAGGCAAAACATCGGAGAAACCCTTCGCCAGTTGAAAGCTCCTCTTGGGGTATATGCCGTAATGGGCAACCACGAGCATATTGGTGGTGCTTCTGATGCTTATGAATACCTTACCAATCATGGAATCAGGATTGTAAGGGACAGCGTGGTGAAGATCAATCAAAGCTTTTACCTTGTGGGCAGGGAAGACCGAGACAAACCGCGTTTCAGCGGGAAAGAGCGCCTCCCCCTGGAAGTTTTAATGGAAGGAATTGACCAGGATTTTCCTGTGATAATGATGGACCACCAACCCTTTTATCTGGAAAAGGCCGCAGACCTTGGAGTGGATTTAATGCTTTCGGGTCATACCCATCACGGGCAGCTTTGGCCCATTAATTTCATAACCCGGGCAATATACACCATCAGCTATGGGTATGGAAAAATAGGCAACATGCATGCCTATGTCTCCAATGGAGTGGGCACCTGGGGTCCTCCTGTGCGGGTGGGAAACAGGCCAGAAATAGTGGAGTTGAAAATACGGTTTGGGAAGGGAGCAGAGTTGGCTGAGTCGAATTAAAATACTTCAGGCGTCATTATCAACCTCCGAAGCATCCTCTTTAGATTTTTTCTTCTTTTTTTTGCCGGAAAATTTGCCAAAAAGGCTGCTCAACTTTTCGTAGGCTTTTCTGGCAACGGATATGCCTTTTGAGAAATTGGCAATGGTGGTGGAAAAATTAAATACCCGTTCCACAGCATGAAGGTCTTCTGCCAGATTGTTTTCAGCAACAAGCATTTCATATTTAAGCCTGGCTTTTTCCAGCTTAAGATCCTGAAGTGTGCGCATTTTTTTCATTCGGCTTATATCCATCATACTAAAAAACGGGTATTTCGTTAGTCTTCGTCTTCATTGAAAAACACCTTTGAAAGGGCCTTGATCACCAAAGGGCTGAAAATCTTTTTTCGGAAACCAAAAAGAATCAGCCCGATAAAAAGGTAAAAGCCTCCAATAATGAGGAGTCCTAGCTCGAAATGGCCGGTTATCCTTCCCAGGTAAATGGAAGCTGCCGCGGAAAGGAAAATAAACGCCAGGAAAAAAACTAAAATCACCACCATGTTGGAAAGCAGAAAGGATAATACCTTTACTGCTTTCTCAAATGCGGTTAACCCCAAATAGGAAATTTTGGTTTCCAGGAATTTTTTTATGCTTTCCTTTAATCTGAATAAATGATCAAGCAAAGATTTGCTATCCATTTCAAAGTGTGATTGGTTTCAGTTGAATTTTAGGTGTTGGATTGCTTGATTTTTTCTTTGGTGTCCTTGGCAACATCATTGACGTAGTCTTTAAGGTCGTCAATTTTTTTGCCCATAGTTTTGGCTAATTCATCGGAGTATTCTTTGCTTTTCTTTTCCAGCTTTTTCCGGGTTTCGGCGCCACTAGTGGGAGCAAAAAGAATACCGGCTGCCACG
>SLRE01000287.1 GCA_007131125.1 Bacteroidales bacterium
AATAAAGGTAGCTTTCGTCAAAATATTTCGAACGGCGGTTGTACCACATCAGGTCGTAAAAATGCCCGCGGCTGATCACCGGGTCCTGGCAAAGGTCAAACAATATCCTGTAAAAAGTGTAAAGTTCCTTTTCCTCTTTGGAAAGTTTTTCCTGGTTGCATTGGCCATTGTTGAACCATCTCTGGAATGCAGGCACCGAAAAATAATCGAAGATTGTTGTTCTCCCGTCGTCTCCGCTGTATCCTGCCGTACCTTCGGCGGGTTCTCCAAACTCCTGCCCGAAATATAACATAACCGGGCCGCGATGCATAAGGGCGCATACCCCCATGGCCGGGATGCCGGCCCTTGGGTTTCCGGCAAATTGCCTGGATGCAATGCGCTGTTCATCATGATTTTCAATGAACCTCAGCATGTGGTCATTCAGGTAGCCAAGTTCCTGCCATACTTCCGTGAGGCATGCTGCAGGCTTTTCCCCCTTCAGAACTGACCGCAGGCAGTTATACATACCCTCCTTGTCGTATAAGTAATTAAATCCGGCTTTATCCCTGAAATCAAAATATGCGCCGGGTTTGTATATCTCGGCGATAAATAATATTTCCGGGTGTTTTTCACGGACTTTGCCAATGGCCCATTTCCAGAACTCCACAGGAATCATCTCGGCCATGTCGCAACGAAATCCGGCAACTTTCTTCTCAGCCCAGTAAAAAAGTATTTCCAGCATTTTTTGCCAGGTATCCGGTATTGGCTCAAAGTGTTTTTGGAGGTTGTTCTGAAAATCAACGCCATAATTCAATTTAACAGAATCGTACCAGTCGAAAAAGCCCGGTGAATTATTGAATAGATCATTGCCGCTTGCCCTTGCCGGATTTTCCTCATAGGGGGAACTGTTCAGGGTGTAGGGCAGTTGGTGGGCCTCCTGTGGGAGTTTCAGCATTTGCCTTGGCAGGTAATAAAAATTGTTTGCAGGGGAGAAATTCAGTTCCTTTTTGTCCTTCACGCCGAAATCTTCAACCCGGGAAGGTTTTTTGTCGGAATGGTATTGCCTTGCCACATGGTTGGGTACAAAGTCGATGATGGGCCCCAAACCCTTGTCATGGCATCTTTTGATAAGGGCTTCAAATTCCTGCATACGGTTTTCCACGTTTACAGCCAGGTCGGGGCACACATCATAGTAATCACGGATGGCATAGGGCGATCCTGCAATGCCTTTGATCACCAGGGGGTTGCCTTTTGGTATACCGTATTGGGAGTAATCTGTACAACTGGCATGCTCTAATGTGCCTGTCAGCCAGATGTGGGTGGCACCTGTTTTTTTTATTTCTTCCAGAAACCGGTCAGATAAGTCATTAAACTTTCCGCAACCGTTTTCTTCAATACTGCCGAAGGGGATGTTGGCTGTATTAAGGTTTCCTGCCAGTCGGGGCAATATCTGGTATATGACAGGCTTGATGATATCCGGCTGCGATAAAGCCATTCCTTGCCAATTGTTTCAGTAATAAAGTTAATAAAAAAAGCATTTGATCTGCAAAAAGGAGCAGGCAGGGAAAACCGGTTGTCAGGGAATGAAAAATTCATCGGTAAAATTCAACAGGAATAATTTTTTTGTGGCCCTTGTAAAGGCCGTATAAAGCCAGCGAAGGTATTCGGTGTCGGGCATTTTACCGGGGATAAAACCCATTTCCACAAAAACATTTTCCCATTGCCCGCCCTGGGCTTTATGGCAGGTCATGGCATAGGCAAATTTAACCTGAAGGGCATTGAAGTGGGGGTTGTTGCGGATCTTCTCCACCCGGGTTCGCTGGTTGGGTATGTCCTGGTAATCTTCAGCGACGGCATCAAAGAGTTTCCTCAGCGCGGACTGATCCAATGCAGGGCCTTCCACTTCCAGGGTGTCGAGCATGATCTTCAGGTCAATATCCGGCTGATCAGGATAGTCGATCATGGTAATGGTGATATCTGCAAATCTGAACCCATAGAGCGATTCGGTGCGGTTGATCCTTTTAATTTCTATTATGTCGCCATTGGCGATAAATCCTGCCGGGCTGTTTTCGGGCAGCCAGAAATAATTGTTTTTGACCACCATGAGCAGGTCGCCGGCGTTGATCTCGTCTTCCATAAACAACACCCTGCTGCGGATGTGTTTGTTGAAAAGGTTGGCCCTTTTGTTGGAGCGACAGATAACCAGTGCCTGGTCGGTTCCGCTTCCCATAAAGGCATTGTTAACTTCGTCGGCAGCATCCTGTCCGTCCAGTCTAATAAAATCGGGCTGTCCTTCAAGGCGTAATCCCGGAAAACCCTTTTCCTCCCTGGAAATCATTTGTCTTATGGTTGTGGCATTGAGCAAAATCCCTGAATCCTGGGCCTGCCTTACTACTTCGGTAAGTTCAAAACTCAGAACCTGGAAATGGTAACGTTGTTTCAGGTAATTTTCGCTTAATGCAGGACTGAGGGGAGTTTTTACGGGGGGCAGCTGTGCAGTATCTCCAATGAGCAAAAGACGACAATTGTTGCCATTGACAACATATTGCACCAGGTCGTCAAGCAGGTTGGTAC
>SLRE01000202.1 GCA_007131125.1 Bacteroidales bacterium
TCTTCTTCGAGTTGTTCATCCACAAACCATTGTATCCAGTTATGGGTAGTAAAGTCTTTTTCATCAAGACTAAGGGCCACAATATCATTGATGGCACGGGTTACCATTTGCTCATGCTCCAGGGAAGCTTCAAAAACGGCTTTAACACCTTTAAACTTTTTTGGGGGTTCTTCCACCATGGGAACGGTAGCATGCCCGCCCCGTTCGTTTATATAACGGATAAAACGCAGCATGTGGTCCCTCTCCTCTTCCGATTGCGCATAAAACCAGGTAGAAATTCCTTCAAGTCCTTCAACCTCCGCCCAGGAAGCCATTGAAAGGTATAGCTGGGAAGCATACGCTTCTTTTCCTACCTGCTCATTTAAAATTTTCTCCATCTTCTTTGATAACATAAGCTTTTTGTTTTAAGGTTTCTACTATGTGTTTATAACAAAGATAAAATTTTAAAGTTTAGCCTTCCGGTTTTATTCTTTCCAAAAATTTCAATATTTCTATACTGTTTAAAATTTCTCTTTATCTGCAAAATTTAAATTTTTATAAATAGCTGACAAACAACGATTTTATCTTATACAAGAAAAATTTTACCGAAATACTTGTTTGTTTCCAATTTTTATTTTTATATTTGCGTATTCAAATACTGTTTTTCTTTTATTAAACGGTGAGCAAAATTTTTAACATATCAGAAGCGGCAACTATTGCAATTCACAGCTTGGCCATCATTGCCAGGAGTAAGCAACAGCTAAATGCACAGCAAATTGCAGACAAAACAGGTTTTTCAAAAAACCATCTTGCCAAAATTTTGCAGCAGCTGGTAAAAAACAATTACCTGGCATCTACCCGGGGCCCAAAAGGAGGATTTGTAATCAAAAAAGACCCCGAAAAAATTACCATGATGGAAATATACCGCTTAATAGAGGGAGACCTGGAGGAAAAAAGCAGTTGCAAACTGGCCTGTGAAGCCTGTCCGTTTAATGAATGCATTTTTGGCGGATTAAACGAAAAGTTCAACAAAGAATTTAAGGCCTATTTAACTGGGAAAAAAATAGCAGCATTATAAAACACAAAAAACTGAAAGCAATGAAACGAACCATCATAAAAATCGACGAGGAGCTCTGCAATGGCTGCGGTCTGTGCGTAGAGGGCTGCCATGAGGGTGCCCTGCAAATGATTGACGGCAAAGCCAGGATGATAAGTGACCTTTACTGCGACGGGCTTGGTGCCTGTATTCCTGAGTGCCCGGTTGGAGCCATCAGTCTTGAAGAAAGGGAAGCTGAACCCTATGATGAAATTAAAGTAATGGAACGCATTTCTCCCAAAGGGGAAGCCACTGTACTGGCGCATCTCAATCACCTGATTGACCACGATCAAACAGAATATGTGCAGCAGGGGATTGATTATATCCGCGACAACAAGCTGGACATAGACCTTACCAAATTAAAGAACCACAAAAAAGAAGAAAAAATGATAAAGGAACATCCCGTACCCGGGGGTGGCGGAGGCTGCCCGGGTTCCAGAATGATGAATTTTGACCGTCCGGCAAATTCACAGCCCTCCGAAAATGGCAATCAACCTTCGGAGTTAAGGCAATGGCCGGTACAACTTCACCTGGTCAACCCACAGGCACCCTACTTTCAAAATGCAGACGTTTTGCTGGCAGCAGACTGCGTGGCTTTTTCCATGGGAAATTTTCACAGCAAATATTTGAAAGGCAAAGGACTGGCTATTGCCTGCCCAAAGCTGGATAGCGGAAAAGATGTTTACATAGAAAAACTCACGGCCATGATAAACAACGCCAATATCAATACCCTTACGGTAATGATGATGGAAGTACCCTGTTGCTCCGGATTGCTGCAAATGGCCAAAATGGCAGCAGAAAACGCATCCCGGAAGATACCTGTTAAATCAATGGTTGTGAGTCTTCAGGGTGAGGTAATGAAAGAAGAATGGGTATAATTTATTGGCAATTATTATGTGGAGTTTGTTTAAAACCAAATTAAGCATTATATTTCTGTAACACTAAAAACCAACTATTAACAATTAAAAGGAGATTTAAATTATGAGTATGTTTTGTTTTCAATGCCAGGAAGCCGCAAAAGGAACCGGATGCACCATTAAGGGGGTGTGCGGCAAAACCCCTGAAGTAGCAGGCATCCAGGATGTAATGATGTATTTTTTGCGTGGACTGTCGGTGTATGCCAACATTGCCCGCGACAAAAACATGGATCTTGAAAAGGTAAACCGCTTCATTTTCGAAGGGCTGTTCATGACCATCACCAATGCTAATTTCGATAAGCAAAGATTTATCGACAAGTTGCGCGATGGTTTTGCCCTGCGGATTGAGCTGGAAAACAAGCTGGAAGATGCAGGTATAAAAGTGGAAAAGGATAAGCTTCCCGAAGCAGCCACGTGGTATGCCTACACACCTGAGGAATACGAAAGGAAAGCACAGCAGGTGGGCGTACTTGAAATGACCGGAAATGAGGACATACGCTCCCTGCGTGAAATGATCATCTACGGTGTAAAAGGAATAGCGGCA
>SLRE01000303.1 GCA_007131125.1 Bacteroidales bacterium
ATATCGCGAACTATGTATGAGTTCAGAGCAGTAAACTCTGGGGTTGTAAGCAGGAACACAGTTTCCAGGTCGGGCAGCATCTTTTTATTCATCTGTCCGATGCTTCTTTCAAATTCAAAGTCGGCGGAGGTCCTCAAACCCCTTAAAATAAAATTAACATCCATTTTTTTGCACAAATCCACCGTTAAGCCCTCATAGGTTATCACCTCTATCTGGGGGTAATCCTTAAAAACCTGCCTGAGCCATTTTTTTCTGAGCTCCAGTGGGAAAAAACTTTTTTTCTCTACATTGATACCAATGGCCAGGATAATTTTCTCAAAAAGCGGCAGGGCCCGCAATACAATGGATTGATGACCTTTGGTTATGGGGTCAAATGAACCGGGAAACAGGGCAATTCTCTTCATGAAAATACCTTTTGGGATTTTAAAATTAGCATTTTTTCTATTCCTGCTTATTATTTTGATAGCCGAAAAAGCTGAAATGAACTTTACCGTATTTCCTTTCATCAATCAGGCATGGATGTTCCCTGAAGCGGGAAGCGGCAGAATGTTCCAGGATAAGCCATCCATCTGGGGAAAGCAGTTTTTTTTCAAATACCGTTTCGGGGATTTTTTCAACGCCTTCAATATCGTAGGGGGGGTCGGCAAAAATGATATCAAATCCGCCTTTGCAATAACCCAAAAATCGAAACGCATCAGCCCTGACCGTCCGCAGGTTCTGGAGGGACAAATCCTGAATTACCTGCCTGATAAAATCTATGCACCTTGGATGCTTTTCAACTGCCACCACTTCCTGTACTCCTCTTGAGGCAAACTCAATGGCAATGTTCCCGGTACCTGAAAACAAATCAATGACCCTGATGGCTTCAAAGTCAAAATGATTGTTTAACACATTAAACAGGGCCTCTTTGGCCATATCGGTAGTGGGCCTTACCGGCAGTCCGGCAGGAACTTTCAGCAAACGGCGTTTATGGGTTCCTCCGATTATCCGCAAGCGTTAAGGTTTAAAAGATTGTAGAAAAAATGATGCGGAATACTTTCAAACTCCCGGCTGTATTTATAAAAATCGCTTCTTCGCAAAAACCCGGTTTCCCTGAAATAAGCCGAAAGCATGCGATAAAGCTCCGAATCAAGGCTTACTTCCCCCAGAAGCATGGCCCGTTGTTCGGAAGCATCCATGTTAAATTTTTCCAGAACAAAAAACAAATAATACATCAGGTCGTCGATGGCATGATACCTGAAAGTATTATAAAACAATAGCTTCTGCCCGTCAATCAATAAAACTTCCAGAAAGTCGGGGCGGATATGAAGGACAATGTCAGCTTCCCACTCTCCCATTTTTATTGCCGCCAGCAGGGACTCAATCAACACGCTTCCCGAGTGGCGGATGCGGTGAACCGGAAAAAGGAAATCCAGTTTTTTCTGAAGCACATCAGGAAAGGAATAAACCCCATAGGCTTTCAGGTTGTTAAGGCGGTCAGAGTTAACATGGTGGCCAGGTGGGGAGTCCGAAACAAAGTCATGGTAAGACTCTTTATGCAGATGCTGAAAAACCTCAAATGGAACCAGGGTGAGCTGAGGAGAAAAATAGGCAATGTTTACCCTCTCGAAATTATTGGTAAGCAGCGGATTTTCTTTAACGATGTTTTCCAGCAACCCTGATATTTTTCCCCAGGATTGTCCACCTGACCACTGATAAGATTCCAGCAACTGATATTTAAACTCCAGCACGTCAAGCACCGTAAAAGAAAATCCATCGAGCCCGAGCTCGATGGATAATATCTTTTTGGTTTGTGACCCGGAAGTAAAGTCTTTATCAACAATACTGATTGTTTTGCTTACAGGTCCAGGCATGTTTCCAGGTGAATTTTACTCCCAGTTACCGTCTGTAGAGGGTTCAGTAAGGGAGCCTACCCTTAACCCCTCGGTGCGGGTGTAATACACTCTCCATTCATCCAAATCAAAGAGGTAGTGCTCAGGAATAGTAGATGCTTCGAAAACAGGCAGTTCTACCAAGCCCCTCTCAATTTTGGAAGCTTTAAGTGAAAAACGCTTACCATCACTAAAAGGTACATAAGGAAGGGAGTCAACAGGATAAGGTGCCCGGCGCAAAAGACTGTCCACAGCTTTTCTCCAAACAGTATCCCTTTCTACTATTCCCAGCCTTACGGCTTCACTTTCGGTCAAAGTATCCGGAACTGAACCGATTGCACGAACCACCGGAAGGGAGTCATTTTTTACAAAATAAACCAGAGAATCAAGGTCACCACTGAATCTTTGATAACGGGAACGATGAGCAATCTGAACCTGGCGAATATCTCTCAGGCGGTCAATTATCCTGGCTTCACGATTGGCTACTTCCTGCCTGAATCGCACTGGTTCCATGATACTGTCATAAATAAAATAAACCAATACCACTATGATAATGGCTAGGCCGATTTGAATCGCAGTTTTCATATTATTCGTTTAGGTTTTTTTGGTGAATATGCAAAGGTAAAATAAATAAAACAAAACAAGAGTCATG
>SLRE01000198.1 GCA_007131125.1 Bacteroidales bacterium
AACAAAAGAAAACCCCACACGAAGTCAATTTTTGCAGTTTTGCAGATATTATTTTGCTTTTTGTTGATTTATCGTACTAAATTATGGGAAGATTCTACCATATTCAATTGTGGCAAATCCTTAATTTTATACTCGTAAAAACCCCTACAAAAAGGACTTTTTTAAAACATAACAACATATTTTACAATCGTTTGTAATTAAAACCTGCAAAAAAACCTTTTTAAAAAAATTTTCCGGTTCTGAAGAAAGCACCCGGGTAAAATAACGGGTTTGCAATTTTCAGGCGAAAAACCCCGGGGGAACATTCCCTGCTTATTGAATTCAACCAAATACATTCCTTTGTTTATTAAGTTGGTAAAAAACAGCAGCCTGTTAAAAACGGTTTTTCTTTAGTAACTTTGCAGGATAAAAATTACCCATCAGAGATTAAAAACTATGAGAATCCTAAATAAGATTATTATACTGATCATTGGGGTCTTTTTCGTTTTCACGGGTTGCGAAAAGGAAGATCCTGACAGTGTGGCAAAAAGAGACCGCGAAAAGATCCTGGATTATATTGAAAAAAACGACCTGGATGCCGAAGAGCATGAAACCGGGCTGTTTTATGTAATAGAAGTAGAGGGCAGCGGATCCCACCCCCATGCTGGTTCAAGGGTAGTTCTGAACTTTAAAGGATATTTTCTTGACGGAAAAGTTTTTGACGAGGGACAAAATTTTCATTCAAACCTTGCCGGTACCATTGAGGGCTGGAGGGTTGGCATCCCCCTTTTTAAAAGAGGAGGAAAAGGCATGCTGCTGGTTCCTTCCGCCATGGGCTACGGGCCTTACGCCAGGCCGGGCATCCCGCGTAATTCAGTTCTGATTTTCGACATTGAATTAATTGACTTCAACTAGCATTTTAATCAACCCCTGCTGAATATTCCCTGGAAAAGCAACCCGGTAAGCCAAAACAATTGTATTTTTACATTCCAAAATACCTGAATAATTAAACCCTGCAAACATGGCCAGCTTAAAAGACCTAAAGAAAGACATTAATTACCTGGTTGATGAAGTAATTGGCACCTGCCTCCTGCATCAATACACCCAGAAGAAAGAGAAGCAAGAAGAAATTGATAAATTGATCGAGGAAATGATCGAGTTTCGCGAAAAGCTTATCTATAAGGTAAATCATCCCGAAGCGCGGGAAAACGGCCAGAGCAAGAAGGCCTATTACCGTGGATTGTTTGAAAACTTGCTTGAAGAAGTAAATGGAGCATTTGAAAAATTAGATGAAATCACCCGTTAACAGACATTTGAAAACGGGGAAAGGCGCCATTTCAGCGCCTTTTTTTATATCCTAAATATCTGGTAGCATGTGTGGGCGTTACTCTCTGGCAAAAAAGCCGGAAGAAATATCACAACATTTTAGTATCCGTATCCCTGAGAATTTTACGGGAGGGTATTACAATGCAGGCCCCGGGCAGCTTTTGCCTGCAATAACGGCTGATGAACCTGATTTGCTGCAACTGCTCCACTGGGGGTTTCCTGCCCCCTGGAAGAGTGAACCTTTTTCCAACCTTATCATCAATGCCAGGGCAGAAACCCTGGAGGAGAAACCTATGTTTAAAAAACTCCTTAACACCCATCGCTGTATTATCCCTGCTGACGGGTTTTATGAATGGGAAAGAAAGAAATCCGGCAAACAACCTTACCGTTTTACCCTGGCTGAAGAAGGGCTCTTTTCATTTGCAGGCCTGTACCGGCAGATTTCCGACAAACAGGGCAAAACCCTCATGGCATTTTCCATCATTACCACAAAGGCCAATGGTTTGGTTGAAAACATCCACAACCGCATGCCGGTAATCCTCAGCCCTGAGCAGGAAAGCCTGTGGCTGGAGGGAAACAATTATGCCTCTGTTTCCGTAGAAATAGAAAAACCCTTTCCTGAAAATAAAATGAAAAACTATAAAGTTTCTCCAAAGCTTAACAAGGCTTCAAACAACCAGCCCGAACTGCTCAACCCATGGGACGACCCATCCCCCACATTGTTTTAGCAGTTCAGGTAATTTTTATAACTTAACGTATTGACCACTCCCGATTAAAAAGCCGGTTTAAAATGAAAAATAACAGGAAAAGAAATTCCGGAAAAAAATTTACTGATTCAAGGGGCAGGAAAGCCCCCGGAGGACCCCGTAAAACCTCGGGTAAGCCCCCGGCTTCCCGCAACGAAAACAGGAAATGGAAAAAAGAGGGAGGGAAAGCCCGTTTCCACAAACCCAAAGACCCGGGGGATGAAAGCATCAGGCTTAATAAATACATTGCCAATGCAGGGGTTTGTTCAAGGCGGGAAGCCGATACCCTGATTGAAAACGGTGCCATTTCCGTTAACGGGAAAATTGTAACCGAACTGGGCACCAAAGTAAAGCCCGGCGACGTTATCATGTACGGCGACCAGCGGCTGGTAAACGAAAAAAAGGTGTATATTTTGCTGAACAAACCCAAGGATTATATAACCACCGCTGATGATCCTCAGGGCAGGAAAACCGTACTGCAGCTCATAAGGGGAGCCTGCAGGGAAAGGGTTTTCCCGGTTGGACGCCTGGACCGCAATACAACGGGTTTGCTTTTGTTTACCAATGATGGGGAGCTGACAAAAAAACTCACCCATCCCAAACACGGGGTAAAAAAGTTGTATCACGTGCAGCTTGACAATGCCCTGGCCAAAGCCGACCTGGAAAAAATTGCCCAAGGAGTGAAGATTGACAACCAACTGGTGGTACCCGACCAGGTCGCTTACACCGAAAGCTCCACTGGTAGAAAAGAAGTGGGCATTGAACTGCATTCGGGTCAAAACAGGATAGTCAGGCGAATTTTTGAAGAAATGGGTTACAAGGTTACAAAACTGGACAGGGTCACTTTTGCAGGGCTTACAAAAAAAGACCTTCCCAGAGGAAAATGGAGGTTCCTGACAGACAAGGAAGTCGCATTTTTAAAAATGATTGGTTAATATTCCGGAATTACAAATGGAAAGTCCCTCCCTGACAAAAAAACAAATGCTGCTGCAGTTTCTGAGGCTAACACTGATCTCAGGACTGGTTTTTATTGTTGCCTTGCTTATGATTTTGCTGGTGCTGGCATGGGCCTATCAGGAACGGATCAAACAAGTGATGATAACCCATTTGAATGAAAACCTGCAAACCGAAATTTTTATTGAAGACATCAGCCTGAACCTGATCCGGAGCTTTCCCCTTGCTTCCGTTTCCTTTTCTGATTTGAAAGTAATGGAAGCCGGGAACCATCAATCCAAAGACACCCTTTTGAATGCCCGCCGACTGTACCTTCAGTTCAGCCTTTGGGACCTGGCCAGGAAAAAATATACCATCAAACAGTTGGAACTGGATAATGCCACCATAAAGGCCGGGATAACAAAAGAGGGACATCCCAATTATCTTTTCTGGGAAACCCCAGCTGAAGCCGGGGAGAAAGAATCTTCATTAAGTTTTAACATCCAACGGATTTTACTGAATAACACCTATTTTTCTTATCGTGATGACGAAAAGGGTCTCCTTATAAATATTGATGCTGAGCGCGGCAGCATGCGCGGGCTTTTCAGCCAGCGAACCTATAACCTGCAAGCCAAAGGCGACTTCTTTGCAAGGGAACTTATGATTGGTTCCTCTTCCATCATAACAAACAAGCCGGTAAAGTTGGATGTGGGTTTGATCGTACGCGACCAAAAAGAATTTACCTTCGAAAAAGGCGACCTTTCCATCAACAACCACGGTTTGAGGGTGGAAGGATCCATCATAAACCTGGATGAAGGGGTACAATTCGATACCCGTCTTTCGGGAAGAGACCTCCAGTTGCACCACCTGATCAATGACCTCCCGGAAACCTGGAAAAAATACACAGAGGGCTACCGCAGTAAGGGTGAGCTTATCTTTAACGCTTCCATTATCGGGAAATTGAACCCCTCGGGCAACCCAAGAATAAATGCAGATTTTCATATAAGCAACGCCGAGCTTACCCATCCCGGAAGCGGATTAAAACTAAAAGACCTTCAGTTCAGGGGGGCTTTCGACAATGGAAGCCGCAGAAACCGGGCAACCACTTCCCTTTTCTTCGAAAATTTCCTCACAAAAATCAGCGATGGGGAGTTAAAAGGAAACTTTTCCATCAGCAACCTTGACAACCCAAATTTGGATATTGATATGGCGGCCGATCTTGATGCCGCAGATTTTGTAAACCTGCTCAGGCTTGACACCATAACAACTGCCCGGGGAAGGTTAAGCATGCAAATTAATTTCCAGGGCCGGATGAGCGAAAAAAACCGCTTTACCACCAATGACCTCCTGGCAGCAAGAGCTTCAGGAAACCTTAAAGTCAGCGAAATTGCTTTCAGAATAAAACATGACCCGCTGGTTTATGAAAACTTTAACGGGCGGTTTGTGATGAGAAACAACAACCTGATGGTCGAAGAATTTAGCGGAAATGCCAGCAATTCCGATTTTGACATCACCGGACATTTCCGCAACGTTTTGCCTTATTTGCTGGTTGAAAACGAGAAAATTTTTATTGATGCCAACCTCCGGGCTCAAAACGTAGATTTTGATGAATTGCTGCAACAAAATGTCAATGGGGCTGATTCAGATACCGTTTATCATCTCTCCTTTTCCGATCGACTTGGCTTCAACCTGGATGCCAACATTGTAAACCTTAAGTTTCGCAGGTTTGAGGCCGGACATGTAATGGGCTCTGTAAGCCTTCAAAACCAACAGTTTTTTGCCGAAGAAGTTGCCTTTCGTGCTATGGACGGACACATCAGGGCTTCAGGATTTATTGACGGCCGCGGGAAAGAAGCCATGACTTTTGGCTGTGATGCCCATTTAAAGGATGTGGATATCCACCAGCTTTTTTACCAGATGGGAAATTTCGGACAGGAAAGCATCGTGGCCGAAAATATTTTCGGTACTGTTACCTCAGACTTCCAGTTTTCCGCACAATGGAGCCCTACCCTGGAAGTTGACTGGAATTCCCTGGAAACCACCGCAAACCTGAAAGTGGAAAACGGAGCCCTGGTAGAATACGAGCCCATGCTGGCACTGTCGCGCTTCCTCAGGGTGGAAGGTGATTTGAATCACGTTACCTTCTCCACCCTGGAAAACCAGATACGCATCAAAAACCGCAACATTATTATTCCTGACATGGAAATCAACTCCAGTGCGTTAAACCTAAAGCTTTCCGGGGAGCATTCCTTTGAAAACGAAATCAATTACCGCATGCAGGTTCTGCTGTCAGAAATACTTGCCCGCAAGGCACGCGACAGGCGAAACCCACAGGACCAATACGGAGAAATTATTGATGACGGGCTGGGCCGCACCACCCTTTTCCTGCTGGTAACAGGAACTACCGACAACCCTGATTTCAGCTACGACTACCGGGGTGTAAGGGAAAAGCTGAGGGAAGACCTCAGGCAGGAAGGGCAAAACCTCAGGGAGGTATTCAGGAAAGAATTCGGTTTGTTTTCAGGGAGTGAAGATGACACCCTTACCGAACCAACTCCCCGGCAAAAGGAAATGCAACGCATTCAAAAACAGGAAGAAGGAGAATTTATTATTGAATGGGAGGAAGAGGACTTTTAACCCTTAATCCCCTAACAAAAACACCAAAGTGATTGTTTTCCCCAATTGCAAAATCAACCTTGGCCTCCATATCCTGGAAAAACGCCCCGACGGATTCCACAATATTGAAACCATCTTTTACCCAATACCCTTTTTTGAAGCCCTGGAAGCGGTAAAAGCACCCGATGGTATTTCTTCTTTCAGCAGCAGCGGCCTGCCTGTCTCCCCTGACGGAAAACCCAACATTTGCCTGCAGGCTTATGATATACTCAAAAATGAATACAAAATTCCCGGAGTAAAAATTCATTTGCATAAGAAAATTCCGGCAGGGGCGGGCCTCGGAGGGGGAAGTGCCGATGCGGCTTTTACCCTTTCCCTGCTCAATGAAATTTTTTCTCTGAATATCTCCAAAGAAAAACTGCACGGTTTTGCCGGCAGGCTGGGCAGCGACTGTGCCTTCTTTCTTGAAAACAAGCCAATGCATGCCCGGGGCAGGGGAGAAATATTAACTCCGTTGCAAATAAGCCTGAACGGGTTTTTCCTGGTGCTGGTTATTCCCCCCATTCATGTGAGCACAGCAGAAGCCTATGCGGATATCAGGCCGAAAACCCCTTCCGTACCTTTGCGGGAAGCCATCCGAAAACCGGTGGAAGAATGGGAACAATTCCTGAAAAATGATTTTGAGGAAACTGTTTTTATCAAATATCCTGAAATACAAAAAATCAAATCTCAACTTTACCGGGAAGGTGCATTGTATGCTTCAATGAGCGGAAGCGGGTCGGCTGTGTTTGCCATTTTTAAAGAAGCTCCTGCTCCAGGACTAAAAAGTCTTTTCACCAATTGTTTTTTTAAGGTTTTTTAACCCGGGAATCCCATTCTCCTGATTCCGGGTTTTAATAATGCCATTGTGGGCTTTTTGATAAAAATCCACTCAGCCCTCAGTTCTTTAAAAAGATTTGTTGCATTGAGGTCTTTTTTATTTTATTATTTTTGGAGAAATCCCCGATTGACCAAATAAGAACTTTTTAAAATCAAAAAACTTTATCATGACAAAAAAACACAACTGGATTACGGTTCTTTCAATACTGTGTTTATTGGCATTTGTCCCAAAGTCATTTGCCGATAGCCATGATGTATTGACACCCCAAAATCTTTTTGACCTGGAAACCGTGGCAGAGGTTTCCATTTCGCCGGACAAAAGTTATATTGCCTTTACGCTTCACGTTCCCCGCCCCTTTACCCATTCTGCAGGGCCAGATTACAGGGAACTATACATTTATGAGCTGGCAACAGGAGACATTATTCCTTTTATGACAGGAAACCGGAGCATTTTCGACATTGGCTGGACTCCCGCTGGAAATGCGGTAACCTTCCGGGCCAATCTTGATGAAATACCCGGGTTGCAGGTTTACGCCATGAGCCTGCGCGGTGGTGAAGCCTATCCTTTAACCGAACATACCGCCAACGTGCTGGCCTATGAGTTTATTGACGAAGAAAACCTGGCCATTGTGGCATTGGACCCGCAGGACCCCATGCAATCCGAATTAAGGCGTAAGGGTTTTGAAATCGAGGTTTATGAAGAAGAATGGCGTCACCGCAATCTTTACAAATACGAGATTGGAACCCACCAAACCACCCAGCTGACCGAAGGGGTCACCGTTTTTGATTTTACCCTGAGCCCTGATAAAAAATATGCTGCTGCAGCCATCGCTCCCCGGAACCTGGTAGACGACAGCTACATGTTTAAGCGCATACATCTGGTAGATATGGAAACCGGTGAGGTTACCAGGATTATGGACAATCCCGGAAAATTGGCCAATATGGCATGGAGCCCCGACGGTACAAAGCTGGCTTTCAGGGGTGCCAGCAAACTGGAGGATTCTGTGGAGGGGAGCCTTTTTGTGATGGACGTCCCCACAGACAAAAAATTTGAAGACCTGCGCAACTATGTTGAAGGAATGGAGTTGTCGGTGATTGATTTTGCCTGGGAAAATGACAGCACACTGCTTTACGCTTCCGAAGAAAGCGTTGACATCACCCTTAGCCGGCAGGTACTGGACCAGGACGAGCGCACCATGGTCATTGAGCCCGAAAGAGTAGTTTTTAACAGGTTTCAACTCCATGAGGGGTTGGTTGCCTTTAGCGGAAACACCTGGGAGCACCCCAACGAACTTTACACCTTTGACATTGAAACCGAACTCCTGCAGCGCCATACCGACCACAACCCCTGGCTGGAAGATATCCGTCTTGGGCAACAGCGAAAAATGGTTTACAATGCACGGGACGATAAGGAAATCCATGGTGTTTTGCTGTATCCTTTAGATTATGACGAAACCCAATCCTATCCCCTGATTACCTATATTCACGGGGGGCCGGAAGCCGCCGTTCAAAACGGATGGTCAACCTTCTACTCAATCTGGGGGCAAATTGCCTCGGCAAGAGGGTATTTTGTATTTATGCCCAACTACAGGGCCAGCTCAGGACGTGGTGTGGATTTTACCATGGCCGGATATGGCGACCTGGTGGGCACCGAATATGAAGATGTGCTGGACGGGATCGATCACCTGATTGACAAAGGGTATGTTGACCGTGAACGCGTTGGAATGGGTGGAGGATCCTATGGAGGTTATTTCTCAGCCTGGTCTGCAACAAAATATACTGACCGCTTTGCTGCTTCCGTGGTATTTGTCGGAATCGGCAACCAGATATCCAAGCGAAATACCACCGACATTCCCTGGGAAGATTATTATGTACACTGGGGATACTGGACCCATGAAGACTGGAAAGACGTTTACAGCCGCAGCCCTGTAAAATATGCCCATCAAAGCCTTACCCCTACTCTTGTATTGCACGGCGACCAGGACCCAAGGGTTCATCCGAGCCAGGGACTTGAGATTTACCGCGCCCTCAAGCTGCACGGAAATGCCCCGGTTCGTCTGATATGGTACGAAGGAGAGGGTCACGGAAACCGCAGAAATGTGCACCGCCTGGATTATATTGTCCGTACCATGGAATGGTTCGACCACTACCTGAGGCTGGACAAGCCCAAAGACGAAAAACCCGATAAGTATCCAGATTACGGATTCTGGTAAAAATACCAACCCGCCGGGAAACAATCTTCCGGCGGGTTTTTTTTATTCACCCCACAGCGTTCAGTCAAAAGTTTTATCTTTGTCGCTATTAAAATTTTAACCCCGGTTCTTTAAGCTTTTATTGAAGATTCGCGGTGGCAATCCTCATAATCCGTAAAACCATCAATATGCAGAATTTCTGGAAAAAAGTTAAAAACAGTTCATCAAAGGGTTTTGCAAAATCCCTTGATTTTATTGAGATTGTCGGGAATAAATTACCCCATCCTGCCACCATTTTTGCCATGCTGGCAGGCCTCGTGATCCTGATTTCCACCCTCACTTATTTTTTAGGGGTGTCGGCTGTTCATCCCGTAGATGGAAATGTGATCACAGTAAATAACCTTTTGAGTGGAGATGGTATTCGATGGATGTATACCAGTCTGCTGGATAATTTTCTGAGGTTCCCTCCACTTGGCTACGTTTTGGTGGTAATGGTGGGAATTGGCCTTGCAGAGGGCACCGGGCTTTTTGCCGTGCTGATTCGTGCACTGGTTCTTGGTGCTCCCACCAAACTGATCACCGCAGCAGTGGTTTTGGCAGGGATCATTTCAGGACTCGCCGTTGAGGCCGGTTATGTTATCCTTATCCCCCTTGGTGCCATGATCTTTCATGGAATCGGACGGCATCCCATGGCGGGGCTTGCAGCTGCTTTTTGCGGTGTAAGCGGAGGGTTTGGTGCCAACCTGGTCATCGGTTCCATTGACCCTATCCTGGCAGGAATCTCAACATCTGCTGCTCAGCTGATTGATCCCGATATGGTTGTTAATCCGGCTGTGAACTATTATTTTATGATTGCATCCAGCTTCGTGGTATTGCTTGTAGGAACATGGGTTACCGACAGGGTTGTGGAACCCCGCCTTGGCAAGTACGAAGGAAAAGCCGAACGTCTGGCCATTGAGCAGCTCAAACCCGAAGAAAAGAAAGGCCTGAAGTGGGCCGGAATTTCCGTGGTGCTGTTTTCTCTGCTGATGGCTTATACGGTTATCCCCTCCGACGGACTGCTCCGGGATCCTGAAACCGGTTCGGTTTTGCATTCGCCCTTCTTCGACGGGATTATCATCGGCATCCTGCTCTTTTTCTTTGTTCCTGCACTGGTATATGGACGAATTGTGGGCACTGTGAGAAACGATAAGGATGCAATGAAGCATATCATTAAATCCATGAGCGGAATGGGCGGTTATATTGTACTGGTGTTTTTTGCTGCCCAGTTTGTTTATTTCTTCAATGAGTCCAACCTGGGACTGATCATCGCCATTAAAGGGGCTGCCGGGCTGCGCGATATCGGTTTGACCGGGCCCCTGCTCATTGCGGCCTTTGTTTTGCTATCTGCATTTATCAACCTTTTCATGGGAAGTGCCTCCGCCAAGTGGGCTATTATTG
>SLRE01000271.1 GCA_007131125.1 Bacteroidales bacterium
CCAGCTGATCAATAAGGGTTTGTTGCTCGGAAGTAGGTTCGTATGGAAAATGTTTGCGAAGGAGGTGTGCGGTCTTTTCAATTGTCATGCCGATGCGCTAGAAGGGATAGCCGATCCCCAGGTTAAAATTCCAGTTTCCGATGCGGGGGATGCCCCGGCTCCAGCGCTGACCAGAAGGTTTTGATGGGTCGTGCAATGGGAAGGCGGCATCTACCCTGACCACGAAAAAGTCAAAATCCATGCGCAGCCCGGGGCCTGCTCCAATGGCAATTTCCCGGTAAAAGCGGTCAAGGGAAAAGTCACCACCAGGGAACTGTGGGTTTTCCCTTGAAAACCAAACATTTCCTGCATCTACGAAAAAAGCACCATGCCAAAATCCATAAATGGCGAAACGGTACTCAACGTTGGCTTCCAGCTTGATGTCGCCATATTTGTCAAACCCTTCGCTGGTATCGCCGTAACTTCCGGGTCCCAGGTGGTATATCTTCCAGGCACGCACTCCGTTGGCCCCCCCACCATAATAACTTTTGATAAAAGGCAGCACGTCAAGGTTGCCATAAGGCAGGCCTGCGCCTCCCATGATACGGAAAGCCAGGGTGTTGTTCTGGTCAAATACCCGGTAATACCTGAAATCCAGGTCGGCCCTGATATACTGTGCAAATGGAATGTTGAACAGTTCATAGCTGCCGTCTTCACCTTTTGGAAAATCAAAAAGGCCGGCAGCAATATTCAGCAGATTTCCCGAAGATTCAAAGTTTCCCCTGAAATAAACGAAATCCACATCCCTGCCAATCTGCTGGGTGTTGTAAACGTAGCTGTATTTCAGGCCGGCAGTGAGATGGTCTCTGAACCGGCTCAGGATCAGCGGGTTCGCATCAGGGATTTTGGATTGCAGAATCGAATCATTAAAAATTTTGATGGAACTGATCTCCAGGGGATGCAGGTAGTGCCGTTTCTGGGGGTCCTCACTCCATTCAAAGCCATAGCTGATATTCAGCACATAACGGGTATAATCGGGTCGTTGGCGATAATTAATCCCGGTAAGGATGGTGCTTTTGGGTCTTGCATGGCGCGAAAGCCGTTCAATAGGGAAGGGCAGCAGAAGTTTTGGAATGTCGAGGCTGAGTTCAGCACCCATTTCTATGGTATTGAAGGGCAGGCGCTGCAAAACCTCATCGGCCGAAGACTCTCCTGAAACCTCCAAAGCTCCTTTAAGCCTGAGGTTCAGAATTTCTGCACCCCTGAATGTGTTGCGGTTTTGAAACAGGAAGTTCCCGGCAACCCCGAGGTTTCCCGATGAGTTAAGGCCTTCGGCTTCAACAGTAAAGGCATTTGCCGGAGAGCGTGCCAGTTGCACCCTGGCATTCAAATATCCTGTGGTATCATTCGGTTCCCCATGTATGGGATTTTCACTTTCAGAAAACTGAACGTTGATGAGCCGGAAGCTCCTGAGCCCGGAAAGATAATTATAGGTCTGCTCCACATCTCTTTCCCTGTAGTGGTTGCCCTGGTCAAGCAAAATGTTCCTGGAAATGGTTCCGGGCCGTATTCTCAGGTCCCCGTCATGGAAAAAAGTGTAAACACTTTGATTTTCATCACGGTTGTTGCGTGGGATATAGCGGGTAGTATCCGGATAAATAATATTGGGTCTGAAGCGGGAAAACTCCGGGTAAATATGGATCTGATCGATGTAAAAACGACGGTGCCGGGGTTGATGAAGTGAGTCGGGGTGATCCGGGTTTCTGGAAACGGGATTGTTGATCACCAGGTCAATGTCTACCTGGTGACTGGCCAGAGTGGAGTCTACCTGGAAAAAGATAAACTCCCTGGAAAAATTAAAAAAACCCTCGTTGCGCAAATGCCTTGCAATTCGGTTTCTTTCTTTTTGTAAAATATCGGCATCGTAGCGCTTTTTGCGCTTTATCAGAGAATTTGTGGTGTCGGCCATTACAAATCCGGCCAGGTAGCTGTCGGCAATATTGTAGGAAATATCCCTGATGGTGTAAGGCTGGTTTCCGGTAACCTGGTAGGTGACATTGGCACGTTTCCTTCTGAAGTCCACCTCGTGGGATACCTCTGCATTAAAATAGCCTTTGCTTTGCATGTAAAGCTCAAACTGCCTTTCGGTATTATCGGCAAGCGCCTGGTCAAAAATTACCGGGGGTTCGCCAATGGTGTTTTTCATCCAGCGTCTAAAGCGGGTTTCTCTCCCCCGGTCAGCAAGCTGGTATATATTCAGGTGAAAGCGGTATAAGCCAAGGATACGTCGGTTGGGGTTTTGCCGAATATAGTTCCGAAGTTCACGGGTTTTCACCTCAGCATCTTCTACTTCAACCCTGTTGCGGTTCAGCAGGTGCTCACCCTCGGGAATGTTGCGGGTGGGGTTACATCCCGAAATCGGCAAAGCCAGGATAAAAAAAATATATATAAAAAAGCGGTATGATTTCACTGCCTTAGCAAGGTCTGTTTTCAAAAGAACAAAATTAGCCAATCTTAAGCAAATTTGGCACCAAAGC
>SLRE01000220.1 GCA_007131125.1 Bacteroidales bacterium
CGGAAGAGGTGATCAGGTGCTTGCCCTGTTCGTCATCGGTTATGTGTCCAATGGGGGTGATCTCCGGCAGGTCTTTGATCTTTTCGTAATCTTTCTGGCTGATGGTAAACAGCAGTTCATAATCTTCTCCTCCGCTCAGGGCGCAGGTGGTGGGGTCGATGTTGAATTCATTGGCGGCCACCACGGTACGCTGGTCAAAAGGCAGTTTATCCTCGTAAATGGCAACTCCCTTGCCGGAGTTTTTACACAAATGCAAAACATCCGAGGCCAGCCCGTCCGAAATGTCGATCATGGAAGTGGGAATCACCCCGGCTTTGTTAAGGGTTTCCACAATGTCTTTACGGGGTTCTGGCTTAAGTTGGCGTTCAAGGATAAAGGAGTAGTCTGCAATCTTGGGTTGCATGTTGGGGTTGGCTTTAAAAACCTGCTTTTCTCTCTGCAATACCAGCAGACCGCAATAGGCGGCTCCAAGGTTGCCGCTGACGCAGAGGATGTCATCGGTTTGCGCCCCGGAGCGGTAAACTATTTTTTCTTTTGGTGCATGGCCGATGGCGGTAATGCTCAGGGTCATTCCTGCAGGGCTGGAAGTGGTATCTCCCCCTGCAAGGTCTACCTGGAATTTTTCGCAAGCCAGGAGCATTCCGGCATAAAGCTCTTCCAGGGCCTCCAGCGAATAACGGCTGGAAACCGCCAGACCGATGATCACCTGTGTGGGGACGGCATTCATGGCGTAAACATCAGAAAGGTTCACCGTCACGGCTTTATATCCAAGATGTTTCAGAGGGGTGTAAACCATGTCAAAATGAACCCCTTCCACCAACAGGTCTTTGGTTACAATGGTCATTTCCTTGCCGTTGTCAATCACGGCGGCATCGTCACCTACTCCCTTAACGGTACTGGCATGATAGGTTTTTACATTTTGGGTGAGGTGGTCGATCAGGCGAAACTCCCCAAGGCTGGAAATATCGGTAAGGCTTGGTTGGTTGTTTTTTTTCATGCTGCAAAATTAAGGGTTTTCCCGGTTCATGATACGGGTTTGGATGTTGATGGATTCTTTGTGCACCAGCTCCAGGATTTTTTTCAGGAAGGCAGCATCCAGCCCATGGGCCTCACCGGTTTTCATGCGGTCTTTGAAAATGCTGTTCCAGCGTTCGATCTGCAGAATGGTGATGTCGTTGTCCTTTTTCAGGTGGGCGATCTTTTCTACCATCTGCATCCTTTTCGACAAAAATTCCAGGATTTGGTGGTCGGTATGGTCGATTTGCTGCCGGATGGCTTCCAGTTCCCTGGCCGGTTCCTTTTCATATCCTGCTGCTTTGCGCAGCACAAGGCCTTTTACCAGTTGTTCAAGCCTTACGGGGGTAATCTGCTGTCGGGCATCGGTAAGGGCTTTCTCCGGATTGCAGTGGCTTTCGATCATCAATCCATCCATATCCAGATCAAGGGCGTTCTGGGACACTTTGGGAAGCAGGGTGCGGTTGCCGGCAATATGGCTGGGGTCGCAGATCATGGGCAGGCCAGGGAAGAGCCTTTTCATCTCGATGGGGATCTCCCAGAGCGGGATGTTGCGGTAAATGCTCTTTTCGTATGTGTTAAAACCCCGGTGCACAGCGATGATCCTGGAAATGCCCGCCTGGTAAATGCGTTCAATGATGCCGGTCCACAGGCGGATGTCGGGGTTGATGGGGTTTTTTACCATTACCGGGATGTTGGTCCCGCCAAGGGCCTGGGCAATTTCCTGCACCGAAAAAGGGTTGACCCCGGTACGGGCCCCGATCCACAACATGTCAATGCCATATTCCAGGCAAAGCTCCACATGCTTCGGAGTGGCCACCTCCACCGCGGTCAGCATGCCGGTTTGCTTTTTTACGGCGGCTACCCACCGAAGGGCTTCCTCTCCTTTTCCTTCGAAGCTTTTTGGGCGGGTGCGTGGCTTCCAGATGCCCGCCCTGAAAACAGATACCAGCCCAGTTGCGGCCAACTCACGTGCGGTGGCTTCCACCTGCCCCGGACTTTCGGCACTGCAGGGGCCGGAAATCACCAGGAACCTGCCTTTTACAGGCATCCAGTGCTTCAAAGGCTCAAATTGCATGGGGTTATCAGAAGCCATTGGCAGTGAAAATTTATGTAAAGGTATAACATCCGCCCGAAATATAAACCTGCGATTTTTTCATGACAGGCAAAGAGATTGTTGCATCCTGATTAAATGAACGGGAAAAAATATTAAATTTGTTTTATCTGTTAATAATTTGATTTAATCGGTCACGTGGAACCCGCCATGAGATAATCATTACCCTGTTTACCAAACCCCCGGCATGGCTCGTTTCATTTAGTTTTTATGCTATGGATATTTCTGTCATTCAACAAAAGATTGAAGGTTACCGCCTGCAGGGGAAAAGCATTTTTTCTACCTGCAGCTTTCAGACCCATAGCGTGGTGCTGGTTCATATCCTGAGCCGCATCGACAAAAACATTCCCATTTATTTCATCAATACCGGATTTCATTTTGCCGA
>SLRE01000281.1 GCA_007131125.1 Bacteroidales bacterium
AAGTTTCCCTTCTGCAGAGATCTCGGCATTGCGCAACATGGTAAAAGCCACATATTTATCGTTTTCGCTGGCCTGTGGGTCATTCAGGATGGCGGCCACCTGTTCAAGGTGGTCTTTTCGAAGCAAAAATGCCACATCGCGAAGGGCGGTGCGGGCCAGACGGGTCAGCCCTTGCGGTTCGACCTTCAAAACAGGCTGGCCCTCAAATTCGGAAACCGATACGTGGTCTTTGGTCAATAAATAGTATTCCGTTTCATCCTGCCCCAATGGGAAAGGATCCTGGTAAATAAACTCCGGTTTTTTCATGGGTGATGTGGTTTTTGGGTTGGTTTGACGAATTTTTTATAGGATTGATAAAAATAATTTAAAAAATACAAACTTCCCAGAAACAGCCGGGAAAAATCCTTTATTTTTCAGGGGCTTCCATATTGGGCCATGGATTATCCGCGAACAGACTCTGTTTTTTGTAGTATCTTTGCAGGTATGGAATCAAATCGACAAAAGCGAATTTCCCGTCTGGTTCAGAAAGACCTGGGAGAGATTTTTCAAAAGGAGAGCGGAGTCTGGTTTCCCGGGGCCATGGTTACCATCACAAAAGTGTACGTTACCAGCGACCTTTCCATTGCCAAAATTTACCTGAGTGTTTTTGGCAAAGACCCCAAAGAGGTATTGAAGCTGGTGGAGATGCATGCCAAAGAGATTCGCCGGCAATTGGCTGCCAGAGCAAAAAACCAGCTAAGGCACATCCCTGAGCTGAGGTTTTTTATTGACGACAGCCTGGACTATATCGAAAACATTGAAAAGCTGCTGAAAGAATAGTTTTTGCCATGCAATACGACCCCATTAAGAAAACCCTTGGCCGCCTTTTCAACCGCTGGACTTTTTCCCGCAAACTGTTTTACTTCCTGCTGGATGTACTTTTGTTGCGCACCTGGCATATTCACCGCGAAATCCGGAAGTTTTTCCGCAGCCATACACAGCAATACGGGGTAAAGATACTGGATGCAGGCAGCGGATTCGGGCAGTATACCTGGTATATGGCCCGCAAAAAACCCAAATGGACGGTGCATGCCATCGACATCAAAAAGGATGAGATTGATTCCTGCAGGGCCTTCTTTGAAAAAGCCCGCCAGCCCAATGCCCGGTTTGAGGTACAGGATCTGGTCCATTTCCGGAATCCGGATACTTACCAGCTGATTTTGTCCGTTGATGTAATGGAGCATATTGAAGAAGATCAAAAGGTATTTTCCAATTTTTTTCAATCTCTCCAAAGCGGGGGTTTGTTGCTGATCAGCACCCCTTCAGACCAGGGTGGCAGCGGGGTGCATGAAGAAGGAGATCAGTCGTTTATTGAGGAACATGTGCGCGACGGTTACAACCCAAAGGAAATAGAAGATAAACTTAAAAAGGCTGGTTTCAGTAAAGTTGAGACAAAGTATACCTACGGCAGGCCAGGGAAGATTTCCTGGAAAATCTCCATGAAGTTCCCCATTTTACTGCTTGGGGTTTCAAAAGTTTTCCTGATATTGCTGCCTTTGTATTACCTGCTGGTAATGCCCTTTGCGCTTTTGCTCAACCTGCTGGACCTGAAATTAAAACACAGTTCAGGCACCGGACTTTTAGTAAAAGCCTGGAAATAAATTTATATAAAAAAGCGAATAAACCTTGCGTTTCCCTTTTTACATAGCACGGCGCTACCTGTTTGCCAAAAAGTCGCACAATGCCATCAACATCATTACCCTGGTATCGGTAATTGGTGTTACGGTAGGCACCATGGCGCTGGTGGTGGTTTTGTCGGTATTCAACGGGTTTGAAAGACTGATCCTTTCCATGTTTGACGCTTTTAACCCCGATTTTGAAATAACCCTGAGTGAAGGAAAAACCTTTCCATTGGAAGAGCTTTCTGTAGAAGAACTAAGAAACCTTCCCGGTGTGGTACTGATGAGCGAGGTACTGGAAGAGTCGGCCCTGATCACCTACCGTGAGCGGCAGCACCTGGTGAAAATGCGGGGGGTTACCGATGATTTCCAGCAGATCACCGGTATTGACACCCTTTTGATTGATGGAGAATTCAGGCTCAAGGAAGGCGACAGCGACTTTTTTGTGATCGGGCAGGGAGTGGCCTATGTGCTCAATGCCAACATACACGATTACCTTAACCCGCTTAACCTTTATGTCCCCAGGCGTGGACGTACCGTGGGTATGCATCCCTCCGACGCTTTCCGGGCAACTTCCAACTATGCCAGCGGGGTTTTTGGTATACAGGCCGAACACGATATGGAATACGTGCTGGTGCCGCTCAGGCTGGCCAGGCGCATGCTGGACTATGACACAGAAGTAACCTCCGTGGCCATAAAAGCGGATCCGGAAGTGAGCCATACAAGGTTACAACGGCAGATCGAAGAAATTGCCGGACCGGGATTTGAAGTAAAAAACCGTCTGCAGCAGCAGGAGTTTCTCTATAAAGTAATGCAAACCGAAAAGTGGGCCATCTTTTTCATTCTTACCTTTA
>SLRE01000168.1 GCA_007131125.1 Bacteroidales bacterium
AGATCGAAACCATCAACAGCCGCTTTGTCAGGGCCATGGAAGAAGAACGCCTTGACGATGTGAAGGCCCTGATTGAGGAGCTAGGCATTGCCTGCCCGGTATCGGGTTCTAAAAACTGGACTGAAGTTAGGCAGTTCAACCTGATGTTTAACACCAAAATGGGATCGCTCAGCGATGGAGCCAACGAGGTATACCTGCGTCCGGAAACAGCACAGGGCATTTTTGTCAACTACCTTAATGTGCAGAAAACCAGTCGCATGAAGCTGCCCTTTGGCATCGCACAGATCGGGAAAGCCTTTCGCAATGAAATCGTGGCCCGTCAGTTCATCTTCCGCATGCGGGAGTTTGAGCAAATGGAAATGCAGTATTTTGTTACCCCCGGGCAGGAAAAAGAATGGTTTGAATACTGGAAGAAAGAACGCATGCGCTGGCACCTGGCCCTTGGTATTCCCGAAAAATACTTCAGGGTACATGAGCATGAAAAACTTGCCCATTACGCCAATGCAGCGGTGGATATTGAATTCTGGTTTCCTTTTGGACTCAAAGAGCTGGAAGGAGTGCACTCCCGCACCGACTTTGACCTGGGCGCACACCAGAAGTTCTCAGGAAAAAAACTTCAGTTTTTTGACCCGGAAGCCAACAAAAGCTACGTACCCTACGTGGTGGAGACCTCCATCGGCCTGGACCGCATGTTCCTTGCCATTTTAAGCTATGCGTACAATGAGGAAAAACTGGAAGACGGATCCGAAAGGGTGGTGATGAACATCCCCCCTGCCATGGCCCCTGTAAAAGTGGCCGTTTTGCCCCTGTTGAAAAAAGACGGACTCCCCGAAAAAGCAAGGGAGATCTTCGACCGGCTCAAATACGACTTCAACTGCCACTACGAAGAAAAGGATGCCATCGGAAGGCGCTACCGCCGGCAGGATGCCATCGGTACCCCTTATTGCATTACTATTGATCACGACACCCTCAAGGACAATACGGTAACCATCAGGGAGCGCGACAGCATGAAACAGGACAGGATACCCATTGAAAATATTTCGAAAGTAGTGGCAGAAAGGATTGACATCCGCCCTAAAAGCTGATCATTTTTTAGCCTGAAAACACCCCCTTTTTTTCAGGCTTTTTTATGAACAGTGCTTAATCCCTTTTGTTGTATCTTTTGAAAAACCAATTAATTGCTTAAACTTGCCAAAAAATTCCAGGTGTATGTTTTTGAATATAGGTTGTTTTTAATCCGGCTATGGAAAACGAAAAAATCAACCCGTCCACTATGACTTTAAAAGAAATAAAAGCCCCGATTTCCGGACATGTAAAAGCCTTTGAGCAAAGGTTCAAAGACTCCATGAAAAGCAAGGTCCCCCTGCTGGACACCATCACCCGGTATATTGTAAAACGCAAGGGAAAGCAACTGCGGCCTTTGTTTGTGTTCTTCTCGGCCGAATTGTATGAGGGCATCAACGAACGCACCTATCGGGCGGCAGCACTCATTGAGCTGCTGCATACCGCCACACTCATACACGACGATGTGGTGGACGACTCCAACGAAAGAAGGGGGTTCTTTTCTTTAAATGCCTTGTGGAAAAATAAAATTTCGGTGCTGGTGGGCGATTACCTTTTGTCGCGAGGCCTGCAGCTTGCCCTTGAACATGACGATTTCGACCTGCTGAAAATTGTGACCCGTTCGGTAAAGGAAATGAGCGAAGGGGAACTGCTGCAAATAGAAAAAGCCCGCAGCCTGGATGTTGAAGAAGAAATTTATTTTGAGATCATTCGCAAAAAAACCGCTACCCTTATAGCTTCCTGTCTGGCCTGCGGGGCCGCATCTGCCGGGGCAACAGAGAAAGACATTGAAACCATACAGGCCATTGGCGAAAAAATCGGTACCGCATTCCAGATCAAGGACGATATCCTGGACCTGGACCTCAGCCGCATGAAAGGCAAACCCTCAGGGGTAGACATCAAGGAAAGGAAAATGACCCTTCCCCTGATTTACCTGATCAACCAGGCTACTTATGCCCAGAAAAGAAAAATTGTAAACATCGTAAAAAACCATAACCAGGACGAGGAAAAAGTGGGTGAGCTGATCGAAATGATCCATCAGAGCGGGGGTGTAAAGTATGCCACAGAAAAAATGATACAGTTTAAAAACGAATCCCTGGAAATGCTGAAAACGCTTCCCGACAAACCCGCCAAAAAATCCCTGGAACAGCTCGTTGAATTTACCATCAGCCGCGAAAATTAAGCAGGCTGAAATTCATAATAAAACCTTGCTGTTTTGGTTATTTCTTATAGAAGATAATATCATCCGGCAATATGAAACATCCAACCATCACCTCAAACCTTTTCTTTTTTTACCGGCCCTGTTGATGCTTCTTTTCAGCCCGGGCAAGTCCTTTTCACAGGATTTTGAGATCATTACTCCCAATCCCGAACTTGAAGGGCTTGGAGAATACGAGGAGGAGCTGAAAACCGGGCTTTGGCATTACCTGGATCAGGACAGCCTTACCCTTGAAAGCGGACATTATAAAAAGGGAGAGCGCACCGGTACATGGGCCTTCTTTGAAAACGGAGGCGTGCTGATTGCAGAAGTCAACTACGATACCTTGTTTTATACAGGGTACTTCCCCGACGGGCAGATCTCCGAAAGGGGCCACATCACAAATGAGTTTGAGAAAACCGGCAAATGGACTTTTTACCACACCACCGGAAACCGATGGGCCGAAGGAAAATTTAAGCAGGATGAAAGAACCGGGCTTTGGACCCACTGGTATCCCGATGGGCAAAAATGGGCCGAAGTACCCATGGAGGAAGGGCTTTCCAAAAGCTGGTACCCCGACGGCTCCATTGAGAAAAAAGGGCCCATTGCAAGGGGCATGCGAAATGGGGTGTGGGAGTTTTTCCACGAAAACGGAAAGCTCAGGGAAAAAAGCCATTATGTGGACGGAAAAAAAGAAGGCCCCTCAACACTTTACTACGAATCGGGGATCAAGGAATTTGAAGGCCACTTCAAAAACAACCTTTTGCATGGTTATTCCAAATGGTATTATGATGACGGAACCAAAGAAATGGAAGGCCAGTCAATAAAAGATGTGCAGGACAGCACCTGGGTGTTTTATCACTCAAACGGAAACATCTCCTCCACCGGAGATTTTGTTAACGGAAAAGAAAAAGGCCTTTGGATCTTTTATTATATGTCGGGAGAAAAACTCAGGGAGGGCCCCATGCAGGAAGGCAAACGAAGCGGAGAGTGGACCACCTGGTACACTTCCGGAAAAGTGAGCCACAAAGGGCCATTTAAAAATGACCATGAGCATGGGCTCTGGACCTCCTGGTACGAAAGCGGACAAAAGGAAGACCGGGGGACCTTCAATATGGGTGTAATGGATGAGCTGTGGGAAGGCTGGTTTGAAAACGGCCGCCAACGATACAAAATCAACTACAGGGATGGGGAACGCCATGGTGTTGCCCTCCACTGGCACCAAAACGGAAACCGCAGGCAGGAAGCCAATTACAAGGATGGGGTCCGGAACGGCGAATGGAAGCGATGGAATGAAAGGGGCAACCTGGTGGAAAAAGGCTACTACACCAATGGCATGCGGGAAGGCCGCTGGACTTTTTATGACGAAGCAGGGGTGAAACACCGCGAACAGGAGTTCTCTGAAAACCGCCCCCAGGGCCGCCTGGTTACTTTCTTTCCCAACGGACAAAAACAACAGGAAGGCAGGTTCCAAAACGGACGCCGCCATGGTCGATGGACCTTCTGGGACGAAAGAGGACGCAGGGTCAGGCAAATGGAATTTGACAACGGCAGAATGATCAGCGAAAGGGACTTTACCAATTAGCGGCCATTTTTTTATCCGTCTTCTTTTGTAATGCTCATGTGGTGATTGATAAAGTCGCGAATGTTTTTCTCCACCAAAAACAAGTGCTCTTCACGCATGACGTAAACCCTGATTTCCACAAGAAACTGCTCTTCGCTTTCGGAGGTAATGCTCACCATTGGGGGATAACCGGAAATGATCCACGGCATATTGTTAAGTTCTGCCAGTATCTGGTTTTTTAGCCTGGCAGGCTTCCCTGCTTTGGGCATTCTCAGCTTAAGGGTATGCCCGTAGTTTTTTTCCTGACCGGGCGGGCGATTCAGCAATTGGTTGTTCAGGCGGCCATAAGGCACTTTTACCCGCTCCCCTTCAAGGGTTTCCAGTTCCATACTGCGGATTCCCAGCTTCAGGATCCTCCCTTCAACAAAAGTAGTTTTAAAAAACTGCCCGGGCTCCAGGGCATTTTCGGAGCGTATGACGATTCCTGCAAAAAAATCGCGAAACAGAAACCAGGAAAGTGCCCCCAGCACAATGAACACCATCAGCCCAATGAGCAGATTGTAGTAAAAGAAGTCCTGAAAAACGCTGTCCACAGCCCAGAAGAAAAATGCAACCCATATGAGCAACTCCAATACCGGGAAGGCCTTTAAAAAGATATACCGGAAAGGTTCTTGGCGAATAACCGACCCCACTACCCGGTAAATCAACCGCAGCAAAAAAAACAATGCTAAACCCAATAAAAAGAATATCAGTGCAGTCATAATAATTTTACACTTTTGAGTTTTTCTACAAGATGGGGATCCAGCCCCGGGTGGATGGAATAAGTTCCTTCAAACTGCTCTACCAGGATTCCGGCCCTCACCATTTCCCTGATGTCGGAATACACCTCCGAAACCGGAAGCAGCAGGCTTTCGGCCAGCTTTGGCAGAGTCCACCGCCTGTGCATCACAAATTGCAGCAGATAAAACAACTGCTCCTGATCAAGGTGTTTAAATACCTCCTGCGGTGAGGGCGGGTTTGGGGTATGCATCACCAGCACCTTACCGCTGACTTTTTCAATGCAAGCCAGCCAAAGTAAAATGGCTGAACCCGGGTTGCCATGCGAAAGTTCAAAGAAGCGGTTAAACAAGCTGGCATAGTCCCATGAAGAAAAACGGCTTTCCTCTTTTTTATTCATCACAAACCTGAGCCCGCCTGAATTATGCCTCAGCATGATGGTTTCCTTTAGTTCACGCGCATCAAACGGGCGGCAAACAATGGTTCCCAGGGAGAAGCTTTTGAGCCGGCTGCTGCGGTCAATCACATTCAGGGCGTGAATGTTGCAGTTGATCACAAACAGGCACTTTTTGCCAAAACGATCGATCAGGTCCTGGAGTAACTCTATAACGGCGGTTCCGCCCGGTTTCCTTTCCCACCAGAGTTCCAGGTCATTGATGATAATGATCTTGCCTGAGGGCAAAGCCCTGAAAACATCGTCAAGGTTGCGGTTGCTGGCTTTCAAAGCCTTCAGCAGGGAAGCGGCAAACAACTTCGTGTCGGCCGTACATCCTTTGGGAGCTCTCACGGTATGGACGTTGCCCGGGGTGAAGTTTTTCATGGAAATCAGTTTCGACAGGCTTGACTTTCCACAACTCCGCTCCCCGGTTATGATTATGGCTCCGGTATATCCTGCCTTAAAACGTTTCACGGCAAGCTCTGCTTCCATTAGCTCTGTCTTCATGCCTACCCAGAAATCCTCACTGGTGCCCGACTGCCCCGAAAAAAGGGAATAATAGTAGAATGGCAGCTCCTTTACCACATCAGGAGATGGTGTTATTGACTGTACAAACGACAGGGTGCGCCGGTTGGAAAGGCCTGTGGCCGGGTCGGGTTTTTCAAAATGGCTGAACCACAGCTTGCCCTCGCTTTTGCGGTAAATCAGGTTTACCAGCTGCTGCTGCGCCCCGCTTTTGGATAGCTCCCATCTTTTTCTCCATCTGTCGGTAGCTTTCTGGCTTCCGGTTTCGCGCAACTTCTTGCCAACCCCCTCGCTGGTTTTGCTAATGGTTGAAGAAGACAGGGGCTCAAAAGCATTGCGCATTCCTCTTTCGAAAGCATTGTTCACTTCCTGCTGCAAACCGGCAATACGGGCTTCTTCCTCTTTTAGCTTCTGCTCGAAATTCTGCAGGAGCGTCATGGCCTGGTCTTCCTTTTCCTTCTTTTGCACCTTCTCTTCATCTTCGGCAAGGGTTTCTTCATCAAGGCTGAAGTTAACCAACCTTACCAGGTCTTTCAATCCCAGGATAATCTTTTCAAACTCCCTTTGGGTTTGTTGAAGGTGGTTCCTGGTGTAATCGAAGAGTTCGGCGCTGAGGTAATAGCTTACTGTCTTACGAAAATCGACCACAATGGTTTCCACCTCAGGATAGGCTTCCCTGCCGATTTTTTCGGCAAAGAGATTACCGCTGATCTCCAGCTTTTCAGGCAATTCGTTCAACAACTCCCGGATCTCATCGTAAAGCCCGCTGAACAAGTCCACGGCCTGCGGGGCTTGAAGCCTGGAATGGTCAAGCTTACCGTCGGCTTTTAAAACACTTTTTTCCGACACCTCCTTTTGGGTGGCAAATTCCTGGTAAGCCTGCAGTTGTTTTTGAAGGCTGCTTTTTACCGCCACAGAAAAATCCAGGTAATACTTTTCAATTTTGGTGAAGATGCGGCTTTTCAGCGACAGAATGATAAAGTCAAGCAGGCCTTTATTGATGAAAAGGCCCAGGTTTTTTTGCCACATCCTGGTAAATCCCGAAATCTCCTCTACCAGCTTTGGGTCGTTTTTGAAATGTACCGAAAAATTGGCACTGCCGAGGTTTGCCCCGGTGCTTTCCAGGTGATGGCTGAACTGCTGCAGATCTTCCAGCAGGGATGAAAACAGTTTTTCACCTGCCTGGAAATAGAATGCATGATTTTCGCTTTTGAGTACTTCTATTTTGGCTTTCAGGCGGGAGCGCTCCAGGTTGATGCGTTCCTTCACTTTTCCCTGGTCGGCAATGCTGATTCGGCTTTTTTCGATAAGGTCATGAATGTCGGTAAAGGATTTGCGAAGTTCAACCACCTCTTCAAATGAGTGCAGGGCAAAATCATTCATGATGCTGCGCAATGATTCCAGGCGCTTATGATAAAGGAAGTACCTGGCCGCCGGGGTTACACGTATTCTGTGGGCAACCGGTCCCCTTGCAAGGGTGGCCAGGATCATTTTCCTGATCTTATAGGTGCGGGTGCGGAAATTGTCGTGGCTTTTTATGGCAAAGCCTTTGCGCGGCAACTTAATCCTGATCCTTTCGGGCATCACGTTGATCACTGCCCGCAGCTCATCAAGGTATACCTCATTGGCTTTGGAAAGTATTGCACTGTTTTCGGGCAGAAGCTGCTCCTTAATATAATGGATCTGTTTCTGGGCATGGAAAGAAAAGTCGTTCAAAACCCTGAGGAATGCCTTGGAATATTCGATAGACTTTTCCTGGTCTACCATCTGCCCCAGGTTATCCAAAGTTTTATACACGAAATTTTCTATTTCGGGCAAAAACCCTGATTGTTTTTCCAGGATGCAGTGCAACCCCGCCTCATAATATTTTTGAGTGATGCGTTCATAGGTTTCACCAATATTGCGCACTTCATTGGTTATGATCTCCCGGGAAGAAGGTTTCAGGTTCTTCACAATTTCTGCCACAGGCTTCTCTTTCACCCCGGTTTCTGCAACAACCGGTTTTTCTTTTCCTCTGAGCACATTCACTTCCTCAAAAAAGGAGGAAGCACTGATAAACATCGTTGTTCCCAGGTTGGCTGATAACTGATTGGCTTTATCAACAGCATCTTTGGAGTCTTTTGGGCCAAACTCGGGCAATGGCAAAACAGTAAGGTCGGTATGTCCTGACTCGGAACGGATAATCTGCTCTTCGGGCAATTGTTCAACCCCGTTATTGATCACTTTTACTGTGGCTGTCAGGCGATGGTTTTCAAGCATCTGGTTGAGCAGCCCATAAAAGGTATCATTATTGGAGCTGTCGTAACTTATCACCATTATCCTTAACCGGCATCTGTTCCAGTAGTCGCTGCTGGTAACAAACCTCAGCAGGGTAAGGGCAAGGTTCAGGCTGCGGCCTTTGCCGTTCCACCAGAAATCTATGAGTTGATGCTTGCCAAAACCATTGGCTTTGTCATATTTCAGAAAAGCACAGTTGTAATCCTGCTTTTTGAGGTTTACCAGTAGCTTGGCAAACTTTTCGGGCTCCCTTGTATTTCTGCCCCACCCCATAAGCACGGTGTTGGGCTCAAAGCCGGTAAACCCATAAACCCTGGTTATGATATCCATGCCTTCATAAATATCCCGGCAGGTATGCTTGCGAACCAGCAGTCCGTCTTTTTCATTTCCTTTTTGTGGGGGCTTAAAGTCCCTTTTTCCCAGCATGATGTCTCCCGAAGGATTTTCCACCAGTTCAAAGTTGGTGAAGATGCCCTGTTTCCCTACCAGGGATTTGCCCATTTCCACCAGGTGCGGCCTGGTTTTTTCTCCTCCTGAAAATAAAATAACATTGGGCCGCCAGTTTCGTGGTTTGTTGGTAGAAAAGGTAAGTTTTTTCAGTCCGGATTTTACCAGGGAAGCCCAAATGCTGTTCCAGGTGTCGCCTGTATGCAGGGTCAGTTCTTTCTTCTTTAAAAACAAAAACAAAGCAATCAGCACCACGGAAGCAACCAAAAGGGCGATAATATCCAGCTGAATCATCACCACGATGCTTGCAACAGCCCCGATGATGCTTACAAACCTGGGTATCCTGAAGGAAGGCCTGAAATCACTTCCCGCCCAGCTCTCCATAGCATAAGTAATATTGAGGAAGCCGTAAATGATGATAAAAAATATGGTAACAAGGCGTGCGATCACGTTCAACTCCCCGATAAGCACACCCGCCAGGGCAATAATGAAGGTAAAGATCAGCGCATTGCGGGGCTCGTTGGAGGGCCCGTAGCCACGGGAGAAAAATCCTGGCAGGATACGGTCAATGGCCACTGCCTGCAAAATGCGGGGAGCCGCCAGTATACTCACCAGGGCTGAAGAAAGAGTGGCAGCAAGTATCCCTACCACCACCAGCTGGGGCACAAGGGAGGTATTGAACAGCACTTTTGGATCTGTCAACAGCACCTGCCTGTCGATGGTGTAGGAAAAAAAGATTGTCAGGCCGGTATATATGACCAGCCCTGCAAGAATGGCCGTGATGGTGCCGATGGGTATATCCCTGCGGGGATCTTTCAGGTCGCCCGACATGGCTGCCCCGGCCTGAAAGCCCGTAACGGCAGGAAAGAAAATTGCAAAAAGGGTGATCCAGGGAAGCGCCTGCCCATAGGGCATAAGTAAGGGCTGCGCGGGAACCGATTCATGGCTGCCGAAAAATACCGAAACCAGCGATAAAACGATGGCAAGCAATATCAGGTACTGAACCTTTATGGCCAGGGCAGTGCTGTAAAAGGCAAGGATGGTAATCAGCAAAAGGACAACAGAACCGGCAATACGAATGTTGTTCAGGGTTATTTCCATCCCGAAATAGGAAAGTATGGTTTCGGAAAAACCCAGCAGGTATAAACTAACACTAAATGACAAGCCTGCAAAAAGGGCAACCCCAAGGGTGCCCCCTATGGGCAGACCAAGGGTCCTTGAAAGGATATAATAGCTGCCCCCGGTTTCCACCCTTTTGTCAGTAGCAATGGATGCCACGCTTAGCCCGGTACTCAATGAAATAATATGGGCTACAAGAATAATTCCCAGGGTAGACCATAAACCTGCATGCCCCACAATCCAGGGCAAACGCAAAAACATGATCACCCCTAAAATCGCCAGCAGTGAAGGGGTGAACACACCGCTAAATGCTCCGAATTTTCTCGCTTTTGCCAAAACTTCTTCTTTTTTTGATCCAACCAAAGTTAGAATATTTTTATTAAATGCAGGAAAGGTCTTGTGTTTTCAGGCTTTAGTGTCCTTTTTTATGTCCCTTGCCCATATTCTTATAAAACACAAATTAAAAAATCCCCGATTTTTAAATTTTGCCATCATAGTTCAATATTTGTAATTTTGATGCCGGAAGGCTTTTCTCTGTGCAAGACCTTTCACATTCAACCAATTCAAAAAAAACAAGCCCATGAACCCCAAAAGTTTTGCTGCGGTAAATTTTTTCTTTGTGCTTTTTTTTCTGGCTTTTCAAAGCCCGGCAAACACCC
>SLRE01000169.1 GCA_007131125.1 Bacteroidales bacterium
GCCCCAATGGTCCTCGTAAACAATCTCTGCCCCCTTTTTCTTCAGGTAGTCCTGAAACTTACTTACCGCTTCCTTCATCTGTTCTTCAGACAAAACGGGAGTCATAATGAAAACGGTTTCGTACTGTTTAACCATTACTTTGATTTTTAAAGGTTTGAAAAATAATTTGCTCGTTTTTTTAAACGAAGTGCAAAATTAATAAAAAATTCCAAATTAATTCATCTCCCGGGAATTAATTCCCTCAAGGATTATCATTCCATTGCTGCCCGTTTTATTGGCTTTAAAACTTCTCATTGAATTTTTTGCTGATTGGCTTTTCGGTTGTTAGAAGAAATATAATCTATGTTATTTTGAAAAGAGGATTAATTTATCTAATTTGTAATAAAACAACCAAAACACCGGCAATATGGGCAAAAACGAATTACAACCCGGGGACTTCATCAATACCCCGCAGATGCAGGCACTTATTGAGGAAGCAGAACGCCTTAAGGCAGACCCTGACTTTAAGGTTTCGGATGTGACCGATAAAGAAGGGCATCAGTATGTGGACCTTGTTCAGGAAGGAGGAGGTGTTCTGGGCATTGCCCTGCTGGGTTACACCTTTATCCTGGAAAAAGCAGGCCTGCGCTTTTTTAACCTGGCAGGAACTTCTGCAGGTGCCATCAACACCATGTTGCTTGCCGGATGCGGAAAGGTGGATGAAGAAAAATCAACCCTCATACTGGAAGAATTATGCAATAAAAACCTTTTCGATTTTGTGGATGGTGACCGCCCTGTCCGCAACCTCTTGAGGGCAATACTTAATAAAAAAGGAAACATCATTTGGCGGGTCATCAGGGTCGTAAGAACACTTTGGCGGGCCTTGCGGGATAAACTTGGACTGAACCCCGGCGATGCTTTTACCCAATGGCTTTCCGGTATTCTTAAAAAATATGGAATCCAGCGGCTGCATCAGCTTGAAGAGAGGTTGTCAGACATTCCCGAATTGCTCATCCGGGGAAAAGGAAAAGCTTCTTATTCCGGGGCTGCTTTTACCATCATAGCTGCTGATGTAACAACCAAAACCAAGACAGGCTTCCCTGAAATGGCTCCTTTGTATTGGAAAGAGCCTTCAGATATCAATCCTGCACTTTTTGTCAGGGCTTCCATGTCCATCCCATTCTTTTTTGAGCCCATGAAAGTAAAAAGAATCCCCCAGGCCGGAGAAGAAAATTCAGATTTGTGGTGGCAAAAAGCCAGGTATTCGGGTATTGTTCCTTCTGAAGTAAGCTTTGTTGACGGTGGGATGTTGTCCAATTTTCCCATCAATGTTTTTCATGTCCCGGATAAAGTTCCTCATAAACCAACCTTTGGTGCAAGGTTGAGCACATACCGTGATGCCCCCTCCAGTACGGGCTCCATTTTTGGCTACATGGGCGCAATGATCAGCACCATGCGGCAGGTTTATGACCTTGATTTTTTGTTGAGAAATGCCGACTACAAAAAACTTATCTGCCGTATTGATGCCGGTGAAAAATTTAACTGGCTGGACTTTGACATGAAAGATGATGATAAAATTGAACTGTTTACTTTGGGAGCCAGAAAAGGCATGGAATTTTTGAAGTCGTTTGACTGGGAAGCCTACAAAAAGCTGCGCAGGGAAATGCTTGACAAACCAGTTGAGGTAAAGCGCCGGCCAGGCCATCGATAAGTTTCTTTCGGCTTGATTTATCATGTATGATTGGGTATTTGTATTTATCTTTGCCGCCTTTGTTAAGGAAAAATGACCCAGGATAACAAACCCGTATTGATTGATTGGCTCGCATTGGTTTTGCTGATGCTGGTGTGGGGCAGCTCCTTTATCCTGATAAAAAGAGGGCTTGTTTCTTTCAGCAGTTTTGAAGTGGGCGCTTTAAGGGTAGGTATCTCTTTTATGGTGCTGTTCCCTTTTGTTTTTAATCGGCTTAAGCAGGTTCCCAGAAACAAGCTCATTTACTTTTTTCTGGCCGGCTTAGTCGGCAACGGCCTTCCTCCCTTTCTTTTTGCCCAGGCTCAAACCGTTATTGACAGTTACATGGCCGGGGTACTCAATTCCCTTGTTCCGTTATTTACCCTTTTGGTGGGCATTGCTTTCTTTGGAAGAAAAACCCGATGGATCAACGTTGCCGGGGTGATTATCGGTCTTGCAGGTGCAGTGGGGCTTCTTTTCTCTGCAAGCGACCCTGCTATCAGCAATAGTATGGCATACGGCTTATTTGCCGTGGGCGGAGCGGTTTGTTATGCCTTCAACATGAACATTATCAAAACCTATTTATCAGGATTTGATGCACTGACCATTACTTCTGTGGCTTTCCTTTTTATCGGGATACCCTCCTTGGTATATTTGTTTGTATGGTCGGATTTTTCCGCTACAATGGCCAATCACCCCGAAAGCTGGAAAAGCCTTGGTTTTATTGCCATTCTTGCCATAGTTGGTACGGCCCTGGCCATGATTATTCACAACTGGCTGATAAAAAGAACC
>SLRE01000181.1 GCA_007131125.1 Bacteroidales bacterium
CCCCTGATGTGGATCAATTCAGAGTTAATCAGGCAGGTAATTTTTTGCCTGTTTTTGGTTCCAATTTGCATTTTTAATGAGTTTACCCTGCCGCAATTCTGGATCTGGGTAAACAATTCCTCACCTCCGGCTTTACTGATGATTTCAAATTCCATTGGGGTTTTTCCAATTACCTCCTCCCGGTCGAAACCCGTTTTCTGGGAAAATGCATCATTTACATCAATAAACCGGCCGGTTTTCATTTCATTGAGAGAAATCCACATGGGGGCGGCACGAAATATCAGGGAAAATTTTTCCTCGCTTTCTTTCAGGGCTTCCTCTGCCCGCTTGCGAATGGTGATATCCTGACCAAACCCAATGATTTCCTTAACACTTCCATTATTGTCCAAAACGGCAGTATCTGACCAGGAGAGCCACCTCCATCCGTATCGGGTCATGGCCCGTTGCTCAAAGTAGACCTTGTAAGGAGGTGAATACAGGCCTTGCATTGCTTTCTCAGTGCTTTCGCGGTCATCCTCGTGAACCAGTGGCATAAAGCGCGACCCAATCAGTTCTTTTTCTTCTTTTCCAAAAAGATCACAATAGGAAGGGCTTACAAAAAGGAACTTCCCTTCCGGGTCAACTTTTACGATAAGGTCTTTTTGGTTATTGACCAGCAAACGGTACTTTTCTTCACTTTCTTTCAGGTTGCGTGTAACCACGCCTACGCGGTATCGCAACAAAACAACAAAACCTGCCAAAAGCAAAATAATCACTCCGGAGCCAATAATTACCGACTGGTACTGATCCCAGAACCTGTATTGCTCATAAACCCTGAACCACTTATGGTAAAGGTCATCATACTCCCCGCTGGCTTTTAATTGAAAAAGACCCATGTTTAACAGGTCCAGTAGTTTTTCGTTTTCATAACTTACTGCAATGCAATATTTTTGTGGTTCAATATCGGTAGCCTTGAGCACGGTGTTTTGCAACCCGAATTCACGAAGGTTGTGCAAACCCTGGTAGGTTCCGACCAGAGCCCCATCATGCAAGCCTTCATTGATCAGCCTTAGGGCTTCCAACTGGCTGTCGGTAAGAATAATCCTGTCTGTCAATGCATTTTCAATAACAAAATCATGCATTCGGTCACCTTTTTGCACAACAATCTCTTTTCCTTTAAGGTCCGCCAGGGAGGAAACCATGCTGTCCTTGTGGGCAAAAACCCCGTGTGCCATAAAACTGTGTGGTACCCCAAAACTGATCACTTCGGCTCTTTCCGGAGAATACATCATCCCCATCAACACATCTATTGACCCGTTTTCAAGCTCCTTCCTAACCTGGCTCCAGGGACCGAGCTCCATGTGGTAGTTCAGGTTAAGTTCCCTGGCCAGCATTTTGAACAACTCCACATTAAATCCGTCAGGTTCTCCTTTATCATTGATAAACTCATAGGGCGGGTAATCATGATCTCCTCTTACCAGGATGGGAAATTCGCTGGAACCTAAATCCAGGTTATCCATTGAATGCGAATTCAAAGCCCCGATCAGGAATAACAACAACAGCCAAAAGTGTAATATGAATGGATTAAATTTATTCATTAGAACAAAATTTCAACAGGATATTATACAAATGTATGGCAAAATTCGATAAGGAAGGAAAGTAAAAATACTGAAAAACCGTTAACCACCAAATTTGTATTAATGCCGGTGGTCAAACCGGGGTCATGACTTCTGACCAAAAAAATCAGGTGAACTGCACGTTGTTCTTATTGAATGACAGGGAAAAAACCTTAAAGGTTAAGGCTTTTCGTGCTTGGAGCATTCAGGAGCCTAAATATTGCCTGTCCACCTTTGGAGGTATTGATAATCGAGGTAATACAGAATCTTGATGGAAAAGCTGTTGATCTGGGGTTCACCAAGGATGTGGCGAAGATTGTCAAGGTAATTGTGTCTTAATTGACTTCCCCGGGTATCAATGAGGTTTTTCCAGACCGCAGTCAATTGACTTCCCGGGGCAAAATGCCAGGTGAGCATCATGTCGATGGTAAAGGCATTGTAATTGATATCAGGAATCTGAAGGTCATCCTCTATGGGGTCAAGTTGCCCTGTCTGGTTCAGGAAAAAATATTCTCCCTCATAATCTACTCTTGACCAGTAATGCCGCAGGTCAAAATCAAGGGAAAGATCATTGTTAAAAATATAGGTAGTGCGGAAAGAATTGACAAGGGTTGGGGTTTGGCGTAACCCAAAATAAACCGAATCATTGTGGGTATGGCTAACGTAGCCTATGTCATTTCGTCTTTTATTGTATTCAAACCCTGCCGATAAATTCCACTGGTCGCTGGCCCTAAAGGTGGGTTTGACTTCCAGGTTGTATTCCTGCTGGTCATAATCGGAAAGGATGCGGGCAAAACTGACATTACCGTCAACGTAAATCCGCCTTCGGTAGTCGGTTGAGTACATCAGGTAAAGGTCATAGGCCGGATTGGTTTCATAAAACCTTCCAGGTGCCCTGGGTTCAAAATAGTCTCTTTCGCCCCTGGGCTGGTAATTGGCCCTGAACATAAAAAACAGGCGGGTATCAAACATGATCCTGGCATTGTAGCCCAGGTTGAGTTTGGTAAAGGTATTGGGCTCGTAAAGGCTCGAATATTCCGCAGAAATGCCCTGGCTAAAAGACCACAACCTCCAGAAGGGATCAAAAATGTTGTAACTCAGGGATGCTCCATCGGTAACCGTATTGTTGCGGCGAAGAAAACCCATATCATTCTGGTCGTAAGCATCGCTGAGTACCGAGCGGGAATAGTTGTATTGCCAGGTTCCACCAAACTTCCCGATACTTACATCGTACTTATGTCCAAATATGTTGTTGGCATCGGCAAAATACTGCTGGCTGATGGCTGCAGAACCACTGATGCGGTACATATTTGACCGGTCCATCAACCTGAACTCAGTTCCTGTAACATTAGCCGTATACCCATCGGCCGAACCGGCCACATTGGTATTGATAAGGCTGACAAATGAATTGTTCCTGAGACTTTGATCCACTACCACCAGGTTATAATTGGTGAAAGGTTGTGTTGTTACCTCCCGGGAATCCCCGGTAATGGTATCCTGCAGGGTTGCACGGCTGGGCGCCGTCATGGCGTTGAACAGCCCCATGCCCAAACCCGAACCGGTACGACCTGAAATTTTGGTTGCATTGATCAAACGGGTTTCCAAAGGGTTGTCGATTACCACCTCATTATCTTCAGTTTGATCAATTACATCGGCATAACCCGAAGGGGCTGCACCAATGCGTCTTGAGTAAAAAAGGTCTGCCTTGCCAAACAATTCGGTACCTTCCGTAAAGAATTGCCGGTTTTCGTCATATTTTACCTCATAAGGGGATAGGTTTAAAACCAGGGCATCAGACTGCACCTGTCCAAAATCCGGTATGAGGGTCATGTCCATGGTGAAACTTGGGCTTATTCCATATTTTACATCCATACCCCCGTTTACGGTATTTGCCCATCCGCGGTCCATCCCGTTTTTTTCCATATAACCTGACAAATACGGGTAGAAAGAAAGCCTCAGGGGTGGTTCCACTCCGTTTATCCCATCCAGCCGTCCCATGGAAGCCAGTGGGTCGCCAATGCGCAGGTTTACGAAGTTCCAGCTTGATACTTCCCTTGTACGCCGGATCTCCCTCCAGAAGTTGATGCCCCATTCCTGAATATCACCCTTTGGAAAACGCAGGGCAGAGTAAGGAATTTCCATTTCCACCACCCAGCCGTTTTCATGGACTTTGGCTTCACTGATCCATACCGCATCCCAGTTTACATCCCCCCGCCCTGTGCCGGCCCCTGACATGTTGATGTCGGTTTGAACCCCTGAAGCCGATACCTGGAAACGGAACCCATTGATGCCATCATCAAAAGGATTGATGTCAACCCAGAAACGATCTGCATTGAGCTGGTCTCCCGAATTGCGCAATCCAAGCTCCCTTAAAATCCTTTCCGGGTCAGGATCTTCCAAAAAAGCCCCAATGTATATGGAATGATCATCATAAAGCACCTTAACATGAGTTTCCAGGGAAGCAGGGCGATCATTGTGGGGTTCGTACTGAAAAAAATCCGTTGCTGCTTCAGCCAGTGACCATACTTCATCGTCCAGAGAACCGTCAACAACAGGAGGGGTAGGAGTGCGCACCGCATTAAGTGCTTTTCTTTCCGGTTGTGAAATGGCAGAGGAAAGGAAGACGAAAAAAAAGAAGATTCCTGCTGAAAGGATTTTTATGATGAGACTGTTAAAAGTCATGAATGGTTACAAAATATCAGACAACTTATTTACTTCGGTGCAAAAATATAAAAACCCACGTTGCTGAGGAAAGCATAAAGCCTCCGGAAGACATAAAGCTTTTTTAGCACCCCTTTGTCAGAAGTTTTTTTCGATAAAAGGCCGGGTTTTTGGAAAGTAAACTGACGCATTAAAGGCCGGCAGGAAGAAGTTTTAAACAACCAGTTTAATAAACCGAGGCAAAAGAATCAATTTCAACCACATTTTTTACCCTTATCTTTTGAAGGTAATTGATCTCTGCAGGAGCAAAAAGCAAGTCAGCCATTTTAATGGTCAGGCTGGTTTGCCCGGGTTCACGCATCCAGATTGCTGGCTGGTAGCCGTTGTTGTCGTCAACAAAGCCGGCAACAACCACCTTTTCACCCCAGAAAGAGGCTTCTTCGTATATGCAGGGGGTGCCACAAAAAAAGATACGTTTTCGTTGTTTGGCATCCAGATCGATCAGGGCCACCTCCTTGTCAACATTCCAGCCCCTGAAAACGATCTCCCCTCCGGGCTCTTTTTCCAGGAGCATGCTGTAACTGTCCATGTCAATAAATTTTGACGAATCCCGGGAATAGATGTAAAGGTCCTGATAAGGGTCAGGTGATTCGGGCTGGTATTCCATGGAAAAAGTCTGACCTGATTCAAAGGTTTCAGCATGGCTGAAGTCTTCCGCGGAAAGGCCATAGTATTCAAGCCAGGGGCCAATGCGTTTGTCGGGTTGCTGCAGGGTGGGGGTATGTTCTTCAGCGATTTCCTCTTCGGGTTTTTCCTCTGCAGGGTCGGGTGCAGACCCGCAGGCTGCAATAAAAACCACCAAAAAAATCAACAAAAATTCTTTTCTTTTTAACATACAGTAAATTGCTTTTGACATTAAAAATTCCAGCCCAGGAAATTCCAGAAGTTAATCTGCCAAATGGCCAGAATAAACGCGAAGGTTGCCAGGTTGTAAAACAGGCGGCTGCGAATCCTTAAATCGCGGGTTTGCCATATTACCAGGCTTTGCCATATCATTCCCAGTAAAAATAAAATGGAAAGAAATGGAAACACAACCCCAATTTTAATGATGCCAGGCACCCCGAAGACAATGTCCGTACCTCCCGAAAACCCAATAAAAATAAATAAATAAAACAAAGCAAGGAATAAAGCGCAGATCCAGGCCAGCAGCTTGGTGCCGGTTGGCAGGGGATTTCTGGCATGCAGGGCTTTCACGTAGTTTCTTCTGAGAAGGTAAAGCAAAGGCCAGCCAATTAAAATAAACAGCACACAAAGCAGGGAAAGAACAATGACAAACAGGTTCCAGCCGATGCTGTAACCTCCTCTCATTCGTTCGAAGGCCATGATGGGCCATTGGCCAAAGTAAAGTTTACCGGCCCTGTCGGTTCCCTCTCTCTCAAATGCCATCAACTCGTTGCTGTTTTCATTACGAAAGGTAAGGCTGTCAACCGGCAACCAAAAGGAGGTTTCTCCGGTAAATCCATCCGATAGCCTGAGGCGGCCATTATCAGTAGAAACCTCTGCAGCCATTGCAAGGGAAAGGATTTTCAAAATATCGGTGTGGGGATGGCGGTTGGCTTTGTAACTCCCGGTAAAGCCTTCGAGGTAATCATCATCCAGGGTTATGGTATCCATTAATTCCCGGGGATCGGGGAAAAACCTGTCAAGAAACTGCTCAAATACTTTGGAATAGGTGCCGGCACCTGCTTCGCTGTTGAAAGAAAGAAAAAATCCGAAATTTTCCTCCGGGATCAGCAGCATCAGGGTATGAAACAAAAAAGTATCCCCCCCATGCCCGATAATTCTGTGGTTGTTGCGACTCAGGTCCATATAGCCATGCAGGGCAGGGTTCATTTCCGGTGCATGAAACAATACGGGCTCTGCCATGATATCGTAGGTGGCAGGTTCCATAAGGCAGATGGTGTCTATACAGGTGTTGTTTAGCATGGCTTTCATAAAAACCACCATATCGGCTGCCGAAGCACTTGCCCCGCCTGCTCCTGTCATGGGCACATATTCAAAATCCCCCTCCCGGAAAATACCGTCCCGGAAGCTATAACCCTTTGAAAGAAAAACCATTTTTTCTTCGGGCAGGGGTTGCCTGAAGGTAGTACACATCATTCCCAAAGGCTTAAGGATTTTTTCTTCCACATATTCTTCAAAAGGAAGTCCACTTACTTTTTCCACCAGGTATTGGGCCAGCCCTGTGCCATGATTGCTGTATGAGGCAACTTCCAGAGGGGGGCGCACCCTTTTGGGCATTTGCCTTTGAAACAATTCTTCAAGGGGAAGCATTTCTTCTGCATCCCTTACAAAAATCTCCAGCAGAATGTCTTCAAACCCGGGGGTGTGCGACATGAGGGACCTTAATGTAATGGGCTGTTCAAAGGTTTCCGGGATGCTGAAGGCTTCAAGGTAGTCGTTGATGTCGGCATCAAGGTTGAGGTTTCCCTGCTCAACCTGCTGAAGAACGGCCAGCCAGGTAAAGAGCTTGGAAACAGATCCCAGTCGGAAAAGGGTAACCTCCGGGTCCACCTCAGTTTTTCTTTCCACATCCGCGTAGCCATAACCTTTTTTAAGAATTGTTTCTCCGTCTTTTACCAGGCTGAGTGAAGCCCCGGCAATATTTTTTTCTTTCATATGGGTTTCAATTACCCCGTCAAGATAAGCCTCCAGAATGTTTACGTCTTCCGGAAAAGTTGTGGTGGCTGAGGTGTTAAAAAGGGCAATCGATAAGAAAAATGAAAAAAGGAGGCGAAGGGTTGTGGACATGACATGAAAGGGTTAGGGTTTGCAGGGGTAAAAATAGGAAAAAAATAAATAGAAAGATAAGCCATATAAAAAAATAACGGCTGTTTTATTTTCTTCCTAAAGTTTATGGCCTAAACCTTCGGGAATAAAAAGTTTCTGTAAACCTGAATGCCTTTTTAAGAAAGAATTTTTATTACAAAAATGCGACAGGTTTCCCGTCCCCGGTTTTCCCATCCGCGGTCTTCTTCCCGGCTAACAAAAATGGTTTCCCCTGGATGTATGGTTTCCGTAGGCTTATTTGAAATTAGGTTTGCGCTTCCCGCCAGCCCTGCGAAAAGCACGTCAAAAGGGTTTTTATGCAGTGGGACACTGTCGCCCGGTTTCAGGGTAAGCAATATGACCTCCAGGTTTTCTTTCCGGTGCATGATACGTCCGTCGATGTCTGCAGGAACTTTTTCAGCATGCTCATGTGTGTTTTTTTGTATCATGGGGATAAGGGGTATGGTTTATATTAAAAAATAAAAGGGCAGCAAATCGCCGCCCTCAGTTTTTTATTCGCCTTTTATCATGGTCAGCAGCATTTTAAAACGCTCCGTTGCGTGGACTGCGTGGGGAATGTTGGCCGGCATAATAATGGATTCACCCGTTTCCAGGTAATAGGGCTTACCGGCAATTGTAACCTCTGCTTTCCCTTCCAAAACCTGTATCAAAGCATCAAAAGGTGCACTATGCTCACTGAGTTTTTGTCCCTTATCAAAGGCAAAAAGACTTACGTTGCCCGTGGTTTTTTCAAGAATACGCTTGCTTACAATGCCGTCAGCTGCATATTCTAAATCTTTTGTGAAGTTTAATTTCTGACTATGTGATGTATTGTTCATTGAGTTCTGTTTTAAAAATTGAATAATTTCCCCTTGTTTCAGGAGAATGTAAAAAGTGGCAGGTTAATATTTTTTGTGGTGGAAATTCCAGTTTAAGTGGTTTAAAGCTCAACCTTGCCATTGATTTTTTCTAGCATCAGGTAAATATCGTCCACACATCCGCCGCAAACGGTTCCTGCCGTGGTTTCGTCCTGTACGTCTTCAATGGTTTTCAGGTTTTTATCCCTGATGGCTTTTTCAATTTCACTTTGGTGGATTTCCATGCATGTGTAAATCATTGTGTCTTTGTCCATATTTTTGAGTTTTTTTGGTTTTTAAAAAAGGACCCGGACACTAATTTTCCCTTTAATTCCGTAAAAATACCGGTTTTACGTTTAACATGTTCCAGGCCCGGTTGTTTACTTCTTCGCTGCTTCCCCCTTTGATGGCTTCCATGGATGTGGTGGCAAACATTTGGGAATACCCTGCCATGAAGGAGATGGTTTTGTTTAGATTAAATCCTGCCATCAAATCCAGCTCATTACCAGGAAAAGCATCCATGGTGCTTTCGGGTTCACCCGCTTCCATAACGTTTCCGTCAGCATAAAACAGATGGGCTGTGGCCCTGATTCTTTTGTGGGCGATGGGTTTTATCAGGCATCTGCCGGAAAGGTTTTCCGGCAGATGCTTTGATTAGCTTAAAAATACAAAATATTTAATTTAAAAGCACTTTCATATCTTCATCAACTTCAGTTATTGGCGAAATTCCGAATTTCTCCACCAGAACGTTGGCAACATTGGGTGAAAGAAATGCCGGAAGGGTAGGGCCAAGGTGGATGTTTTTCACACCAAGGTAAAGCAGGGCCAACAGCACAATAACCGCTTTTTGCTCGTACCAGGCAATGTTGTAGGCAATGGGCAGTTCGTTGATGTCGTTTAGATCAAAAACTTCCTTAAGCTTCATTGCGATGACGGCCAGGGAATAACTGTCATTGCATTGTCCTGCATCCAGCACTCTTGGGATTCCCCCAATATCGCCCAATGGCAGTTTGTTGTAGCGGTATTTGGCACATCCTGCAGTAAGGATCACCGTATCTTCAGGAAGTGCATTGGCAAAATCAGTGTAATATTCACGGTCTTTCATGCGGCCATCGCAACCGGCCATAACGAAAAACTTGCGGATGGCACCGGATTTAACAGCATCCACCACTTTGTCGGCCAGTTGTATTACCTGGTTGTGTGCAAAACCACCAACAATTTCACCGGTTTCAATTTCTGTTGGAGGAGCACAACGCTTTGCATGCTCAATGACTTTGGAAAAATCTTTTTTTCCGTCATTTTCCCTGTCGGGAATATGAACGGATCCTTCCAGGCCACTTGAGCCGGTGGTGTAAATGCGGTCTGTATAGGTCGCGCTCTTCAGTGGGGGAACAATGCAATTGGTGGTAAATAGTATGGGGCCGTTGAATTTTTCAAATTCTTCACGCTGCTTCCACCAGGAATTTCCGTAGTTGCCAACAAAATGGTCATATTTTTTGAAGGCTGGATAGTAGTTGGCGGGTAGCATTTCGCTGTGGGTATATACATCCACACCGCTGTCTTTGGTTTGCTCCAGCAGGTCTTCCATGTCGCGAAGGTCGTGGCCGCTGATCAGGATGCCCGGGTTGTTCCTCACTCCAATATTGACTTTGGTGATTTCAGGATTACCGTATTTGCCGGTATTGGCTTTGTCCAGCAGGGCCATGACCTCTACACCGTATTTTCCGGTTTCCAACACCATGGCGGTCAATTCATCGGCACTAAGGCTATCGTCGAGGGTGGCCGCCAGTGCTTTTTGTATGAAAGTAAAAATTTCGGGATTTTCTTCTCCAAGATTGTAGGCATGCTCTGCATAGGCAGCCATACCTTTAACCCCGTAAATGATCATTTCACGCAGGGAGCGTATGTCCTCATTTTCTGTCATTTCCAGTACGCCTACCTGCTGTGCTTTCCTTTCGTATTCCTCAGGTGTGTAAGCATACCATGTGGCTGCTTCGGGAAGCTTATCCTTTTCTACCTTTACACCTGCATCTTCCAGCTTGTTTTCCAGCTCAATCCGCAGGGCAAAACCTTCCCTTA
>SLRE01000155.1 GCA_007131125.1 Bacteroidales bacterium
ACCAAGGAATTTCGACCAAAACACCCGGGAATTATTCCTATTTTTGTTTTTTTAAATATCAGTTTGCCGGCAAAAAGCTTTTTGTCCAATTTTATTAAAATGAAGCAATCCTCCCTCTACATGTTTCACAGCCTGAAGCCTTTCCTGTTCATCCTGGCTTTGCTTCTTGGTTTTTCGTCCTGCAGGCCCACCTACGAGCTGCGAAAACATGAGCGGGGTGAGGAAATGGACGCCTCTTTTTACCGCGAGCACTCACAAAAGCTTGGGTTCAGGCTGAGCGGTAAGGAAAACCCGGCACTGATCCGTGAAGTTGCCAGGTGGACCGGTACACCCTATCGCTATGGAGGCACAACCCCTGCCGGTGCCGACTGCTCAGGCTTTGTGTGGAGGGTTTACCAGGATGTTTTTGGCATTGAACTGAGCCGCACCACCCGCGATATGGCCAGGGAAACCCGAAGGGTCGGCCTCAGCAGGCTCCGGGAAGGCGACCTGGTGTTTTTCCGCACCAAAGGCCGAAAGATCTCTCATGTAGGGATTTATTTGGGCAACAACCATTTTATTCATGCTTCCTCTTCAAGGGGGGTTATTGTCAGCAGCCTGGACGAGAGGTACTACTCACAGAGATTTCATAAGGGCGGAAGGATCCGGAAATAAATTCCTTTGCCAAATTTTTCTTTCAGAACAAATGCCTGAAAGGCACCAGCAGCCACTCAAAAAAACGCTGGATAACCGGACGGTGCAGCCATCGCTGGTAGTCAAAAGGTTCCGACTCCTTCAGGGTTTCGTTGGTATGGTTTACCATTTGGCGGATCAGGCTTTTGTTCTCTCCAAAAAGGCAAATTTCATGCATATACCTGAAACTGCGATAATCAAAGTTGGAAGAACCGACCAAAAAGTACTTTTTGTCGGCCATAAAAAGTTTGGCGTGAAGGTTTTGCGGCAGAAAAAAGAAGATCTTGATACCTGCCTCCGAAAGTTCTCCCAGGTATTTGGAAGCCAGAAGGTCCATGATCCCCACGTCTGATTTTTTCGGAATGATCACCCTTACATTTACGCCTCTTTGAGAAGCCTCTGCCAAGGCTTTGCGAAGGTTGCTGCCGGGAAGGAAGTAAGGGGTTTCAATGGTGATTTCCCGCTCGGCCTGGTTTATCAGTTTCAGAAATTTTCTCTGAACCGGTTGCTGAGTAAGGGAAGGAACATCCCGCAATATCTCGTAATTCCCGTACTTAATGGTTCTGGTATAGGCAATTTTATCATAAAAGTACTTTTTGTAAATGCGGTAATTCCCGTAAAAAACCTCTTTAAACTTCCGTGCAATCCCTCCTTTAATGCGAAACATAGACTCTCTCCAGTTAAAGGAATAACCTGCAATATTGGCCGACCCGATAAAGGTGATCTGGTCGTCAATGATCAGGATTTTTCGGTGGTTGCGGCGGTGGCTTTTGGTAAAGGTGTCCAGATTGAGTTTTACTTTTTTAAAAAACCTCAGCTCTCCACCGGCATCAATCAGGTCTTGAAAAAAGGACTGGCTGGAAGCAGCCCCCCATGAATCGATCAGCAGCTTTACCTTTACCCCCTCCTTGCATTTTTTAACCAGGTTGTCGCGAAACCTCACCCCCAAGGGGTCGTTACGAAACCGGTAAATCTCAAGAAAAATATAATCTTTGGCGTTTTTAATATCGTTGAGCATTGCTGTATAAAACATCAGCGGATCGGAAAACATCCTGAATTGTATGCTCTGATCATTTCCCATAATCTGGAAGTAAAGGGTTAAACTAGCCGGTTATCAACGCTTTCAAACTTACAAAAAAAATCTGTATACGGCTTGGTCTAATCCCGGAGTTTTCACCTGTTTTTCCGGGGAGTATTATTTCATTCCGCGGCACTGCCAAATTGGAGCAATGGATTTTCAAACGGGCTTGGGGTATTCCGTCGGGGGACCGCCTGGGTCATCATCTTCCCGGGGTTTTTCTTTGGGAGCATATACTCTTTTTAGCCAGTAAGGCAGGATAATGGCACCGATAAAAAGGTAAGGATAATAACTGATAATGCGCCACAAAAGCCCCATGGCCGGGGTGAGCCCGGGAGGGACAAACTCTCCCAGGAAGCCGCTGAATACAAATTCGGCCACCCCGCTGCCTCCAGGGGTTGGGCTGATTAACAATATCACCCACATGACCAGCTGTCGGGCATAGATAAGAAAGTGATCCCCAACTGCAACAAAGGCAAGCAGCATTGCATTTACCACCCAGAAGCGGGCAGTCCACGAAAAGAAAGTTCCTGCAAAAGCCTTTACCCAGAAAATAAAAGGCTTTTCTTTCATTTCCGAGGAGGTAATGATGATCTCATTTCCGGTTTCAGCGGCTTTTGGCCTCCATTTGCGCAAAAAAGGCAGCTTGAAGAGATACAGCAAAATAAACTTCAGCCCCCGGGGATTGATAAACACCCCGTAAATGATAATGGTGGTAAGAACCAGGATAAACACATAGCCGATTACAAAAATGCCCTGCGCCCCAAAGCGGGTATTCATTAAAACATATTCTCCTTCGCTGAGGAACAGCTTTTCGGGCCCGACCCAAATGAGCATAACCGGCACCATGATAATATAAAACAACTCATCCAGAAAAGCAGTGATCATAACTATGGCCGTGGTTCGACCCATACTGACCCCTTCGCGGTGAATGATAAAAAGGGCAATGGCCGAGCCCCCGATAATGGAAGGGGTAACAGCCGAGGCAAACTCCCAAAGCATGATCACCTCAAAACACCTTCTCCAGGAAAGCTGACCATCGGTAAGTACCCGCAGTCGGTACATATAGGCAATATCCCTTACTGCCATCAAGCAAAGGGAGAGGAAAACATAAAAGTAAGATTGTCCGGTCCAGGTAACTTCCTCAAAAGCCGCCCGGTCGAAGTTACGGATCAGCAAATATGTAGCCACTCCCAGTCCGATGATCACCGGCACAATGATTCTTCGGATCCTGAAAAAAGAAAGAATTTTCTTCTGTTGGCTATCCATGGAGGATAAGCGGGGGATTTTGGCAGACATTACGGCTTCAAAAATTAACTTGCAAATATACTGACTAAATAAACCTGAACAACCAGGTCATAAACATTGTTTGCGGGAAAATATTGCGCCAAAATGGCTTAAAACCCCGGGGTTAATCAAAAAAGGGCGTCAATTTGGCTTAAAAACTCCTCCTGGGGGAAAAGGAACAGGTTTTGCCCTAAGGAGGAAAACCCATTTTAAAATTAAAATAAGGAGGAAAAAAACCATGACAATCATCAGATGGCATAACCGTCCCATGTTGTCCCACTTTCTGGACAATATCAATCAAAGAGAGTTCAACACAGGTTTTGAAAAAAACTGTGGCTGCATTCCTGCCACCAACATTCTGGAAGATGGCAACAGCTTTGAAATACAGCTGGCTGCCCCGGGTTTAAACAAAAAAGACCTGAAACTGGAAATGGAAAAAGACGTGCTTTCCGTTTCTTTTGAAAAAAAGGAAGAAAAAGAAAGCCCTCAGGAAATAAAATTCCTGCGCCGGGAGTTTGAAATGGAAGGCTTTACCCGCTCTTTCACACTGCCTGAAACGGCCGATACGGAAAAAATCAAAGCCCGTTACGAGAACGGTATTCTTTACATCACCATTCCAAAGTTGAACCCCGAGAAAGCCCGTCTGAGCAAAAGCATTGCAGTAAACTAATCTTTGTTCAGAAACCCCGGAATCTAAACCGTCCTGAATTTTTTTCAGGGCGGTTTTCTTTATTTAGCCCACAATGAAAAGGAAGGCTTTAAAGTTTTTTGTTAATTTTGAGGGCAATAAATCCTTTCATTTCAAATAAATTCTAATCATAAAAATGTTAAAGAAGTTATCTGAATTACATGATATGGCCCGCCGGCATACAAGGAAAAAACTTGTACTTGCAGCGGCCCATGACGGGAATGCACTGGGAGCGGTGATCAATGCCTCCCAAAAAGAGATCATTGATGTAATCCTGGTTGGAGACCGGAAAAAAATTGAAGAGATTTCACAGGAAAACGGTTTCGATATAGGATCTTTCCAGGTGATCGATGAGCCCGATAATGCCCTTGCTGCTGCCAAAGCAGTAAAAATGGTTAAAGATGGGGAAGCCGACATCCTGATGAAAGGCAACCTGGGAACAGCCGTCCTGCTCAAAGCGGTTTTAAACAAGGAATACGGCCTGCGCACCGGAGAGCTGATCTCCCACCTGGCCCTGTTCGAGGTGCCGGCTTATCACAAGATCATCGGCCTGACCGATGCCGCCATGAACATTGCCCCTGACCTTAACGGAAAAGTTTCCCTGATAAAAAATGCGGTTGGATACCTCAACAAATTGGGGGTTTCCAGTCCCAAGGTAGCTGTGCTTAGTGCAGTAGAAATCGTAAATCCCGACATGAAATCCTCCATGGAAGCCAGTGCGCTGGCAAAAATGGGCGACCGGGGGCAAATAAAAAACTGCGTAATTGACGGCCCGTTTGCATTCGACAATGCAGTCAGCCAGAAAAGTGCCGCCCTGAAGGGCATAAAGAGCCCTGTGGCAGGCGATGCCGATCTTTTGGTGGGTGACGACATTGATGCCTCAAACGGCCTCTACAAGGCCTTTATTTACTTTGCACAGGCCAGGTGCGCAGCGGTAATCCTTGGCGCATCAGCCCCGATAGTTCTTACCTCAAGAGCTGATACCGACGAAACCAAACTGAACAGCATTGCCCTTGCGGCAGCCATAAAATAGTTTTTAACCATTTAACCAAAAAAATATAAACCTTTCCATGGAAGAAGAATTAATCCTGGCCATCAACCCCGGATCAACCAGTACGAAAATTGCGGTATTTCGCAATACAAGGGAAGTATTCCTGAAAAACATCAAACACTCATCCGAAGAGCTTTCTGAATTTGCCCGTATCACCGACCAGTATGAGTTTCGCAAAAACATTGTTTTGCAGGAACTGGAAAGCGCCACAATTGAAACCAAAAACATCAAGGCCATTGTGGGGCGCGGCGGTTTGGTAAAACCCATTCCTTCCGGTGTATATCGTTTAAACGATGCCTTGCTCAACGATCTTAGGGTTGGAGTATTGGGACAGCATGCCAGCAACCTTGGCGGCCTTATTGCTTACAACCTTGCCAAAGCCATCCCCGGAGCACAGTCGTTTATTGCCGACCCGGTGGTTGTTGACGAGCTGGAAGACATTGCCCGCGTTTCCGGACATCCCCTTTTTGAAAGGATATCTATTTTTCATGCCCTGAACCAGAAAGCCATTGCCCGCCAACACGCCAAATCCGTTTCGAGAGACTACGAGGAGCTAAACCTGATCGTTGCCCACCTGGGCGGTGGGATCAGTGTTGGTGCGCATTACAAGGGGAGGGTAATAGATGTTAACCAAGCCCTTGATGGAGAAGGTCCTTTTTCTCCTGAACGAAGCGGTACGCTGCCCACCGGGGCTCTTGTAAAAATGTGCTTCGACGGCCAATACACCATTGATGAGATTAAAAAAATGATCACCGGCAAAGGGGGCTATGTGGCCTATCTTGGCACCAATGATGCATATGTTGTCGAAAAAAGAGCCGCCGGAGGGGATGAAAAAGCTCAGCTTATTCAGAATGCCATGGCCTATCAGGTAGCCAAGGAGATCGGAGCCATGGCTACCGTGCTCAAAGGCCAGGTGGACGCCATTTTGCTTACAGGAGGTATTGCATATGGAAAACCTTTTGTGGATTCGGTTTCAGAGCGCATCAACCACATCGGTCCGGTTTACGTTTACCCGGGTGAAGATGAAATGCGGGCCCTGGCAATGAACGGCCTCAGGGTGCTTAAAGGCGAAGCAGAGCCCCTTGACTATCAATAGTTACGGGAGCACTTATTTACCGGAATAAAACAGAAACCGGCTTATGATTTAAACTCACAGGCCGGTTTTTTTTATGCTTAATCTTTTTTCCAGGCGGCTTCCGATTTCCATTCCGTAAAATACACCAGCAGGTCCGCCTCGCTCTTCCATGAAGTATAATATATCCTGATGTCGGCTTCACTTTTCCACTTGGTAAAATACCATAGTCCCGACCGGGGGCTGGCTTCTGATTTCCACCTCGTTACATAGGCAAGTACATTGGCTTCGCTTTTCCATTCGGTAACATACACAAGATCGTCGGCTTCACTTTTCCACTCGGTCACGTAAACCTTTTGTCCGGAGCAAACAAGCGGGATGAGAAAAAAACCCAACAGCCACAGTCTTTTCATTTCCTTTTTGTTTTTGATTCAACTTTGATGTTTCCCGGGTCAGGAATCCTTTTCGTGTAAATGCTTAATTCCCGGCTCATATACCGGAAGTTTAAAAATGAAACTGGTGCCAAGGCCCTCCTGTGAGTAAAAGGAAATTTCGCCTTTAAAGTTTTCGATGATGCTTTTAACCATGGAAAGGCCCAGGCCCATTCCTCCGGTTTTGGTAGTAAAATAAGGACTGAAAATTTTGGGTTTGAGGTTTTCGGGAATACCGCAGCCAAAATCTTTCACCTCCACTCGATAATAATTCCCTTCCCGCTGACAACTGATCCTGACAATTGCTTTTTGGTTGCGCGGATAGGACTGCACTGCATTTTTAACCAGATTGTTAAACACCCTGAGTAATTGCCTGCGGTCAACATTTACCAGGTAAGGCTCATCCCCCCGGGGAATATCCAGATCAATACTCACCTTTTCAAAGTCTTTGTACAGGTCGTTAAATTCCACAATAAATGTCTTCAAATCCAGCCTGTTGTTCTCTCCGGCAGGCATCTGGGCAAAGTCGGAAAACTCATTGGCAATCACCGAAAGGTTATCAATTTGTTCTACCATGGTTTTGCAAAAGCGCTCCAGTCTTTCATCCCAGTCCGGTACTTTTTCTTTCCATGCTTTTTCAAGATACTGCACACTCAGACGCATGGGGGTCAGGGGGTTTTTTATCTCATGGGCCACCTGTTTGGCCATTTCCCTCCATGCAGATTCCCTTTCGCTGCGGGCCAGCAGGTTGGCGCTAACCTCCAGCTCATCAATCATTCTGTTGTATTCGCTGATAAGGGCTCCTATTTCATCGCTTCTTGTCCAGCGTATTTTCTGGTTGGATTTGCCCAGCTGCACTCGCGAAATACTGTCGCGTATTAGTTGCAAAGGAAGGGTTACATGGTTGGATATGAAGAGCGCCACCACAATAGCGATCAAAAGCAGCAGAAGGTAAATGTTCATAAAGGCAACCAGGAAATAGGAAATTTCGTTGCGCAATTCACTTTGCTGGGCAAAATAGGGCAGGTTAATATAGCCCAGAAGGTCGAGGTGGTGGTTGCGAAGGGGTTGGTAAGCAGAAAGGAATTCCAGTTTCCCTATTTGTTCGGTATGCACAAACTGGCTTTTCTGGTGGTGGCGCAGCTGGAAAAAGGCTGCAGGATTCATTTTGTTGCTTACCAGACCTTCTTCAAAAACCCGCGGACGGCTGGAAGCCAAAAGCTTTCCCTCGGGCGAATACAGGTTGATATCTGTAAAAAACACATTGGAAAACCTTACCAAAAGATCCGACAGGTAATACTCCAGGCTCTCATCCAGGTATGGTTCCTCGGCCAGGTAGTGCTCAGTTTCCACCAGCACGCTATGGGCCTTTTCATTAATGAAAGAAAGGTTTTTGTTTTCGTAAATATTAAAAATAAACCAGGCGGAGGCCCCTCCTATGGTTATTACAGATATCAATACAATTCCAATCATGGAATACTGTACCCTGCGCCTGAAATTCAACCTGAAATAACTTTTGATCTTTGTTTGGCTGGTGAGCAACCAGTAGATGAAAACCAGCAGCAAAAACAAAATAAACAAATAGGAAAAGGGGGCAATGCGCTCCAGGAAGGTGTCTTTGGGCTTGGAAACGATGATCAGGGTTTCTTCATCTTTTTGGTAGGCAAGATGGTCGTGATCATCAAAAATAAATGAAGTAAACTCTTCATCAAACTCTCCGTAAACCTCTGCATTGGTACTGTATATGTAAGGGCCAAATTTGTTGACCAGCACTCCATCTATATAAGTGGCATAGGAATAATTAAACAGTTCCCGGTTGATATCGATTTCCTGGTCGATCAGCAGTTCGGGAAATCCCATATCACGGGGAATAAATTTGGAGTCAAATTCCAAAAACACATAATACCCTGGAAGGTGATCTTCTCCTTCGCCCATGGTGATGGGGATCTGTGTTATGTAGCTGGTTCTGCCGGTGTTATTGTCCAGGTATATCAGTTTTTCGCTGGCAGTGGTTTTTCCGTAGTTGATCATATAGTTTTCGAAAAACCACAGACAATTCACTTCAATATCGGACGGGCGCAGCAGTATCACTTCATCAGGTCGACATACGGTAATTTGCAGATCATATTTACCCCAGAAATCGTAAAAATAATGGTATTGCAGATAACGATAAATTGCGCCTGTGTTGTAAGGGTCGCGCAACACCATGTTTTTCAGCTGGTTGTCGTTAAAAAGGTTCTCTTCTATCTCCAAAAACATGTACTCAGCCACAGGGTCCTGCTCTGAGGCCAGCTTAAGGGCATAGGTATGCCTTTTGTTCATTTCCTTCATGTGGTTAAACCGGTACAAGGCAAAGGTGGAAATAATGCTGAAAAGGAAAAGAGACACCAGCAAGGAAGAAAACAAGGCCTTTGGGGAATGCGTTCTTTTTTCCAGTTCAAAAATTACCAATGCGGTAAGAAACAACAACCACAAAAGCAGGTCGGGAGTAAAAAAGGCCCACTGAACAGACAGCACCACCACAAAGAATGTGAGGAATACCAGCCGAAACCCGGTTTGGTCGCGCAGCAAACTATAGGCTTTTCTGCAAAGCACCACACTCAAAAAGAAGAAAGAAAAGAAAATGCTGCCGATAACGATAAAGCCCACCAGGCTGTATATATCCAGGTTAAAAATGAAATTGACGTTAAGGTTTAACCTGGAGTCAATTACCAGTCCTTCTATAAGAAATACCGCAAGTTTGCAGAAAAGAAAAATCAGGGCAAACAAACCCACCGAATAAAGGTATTTATTTGCTCCTTTGGGAGAGGGTCTGAGCGGAAACTTCTTCAGGTGGTAAAAGAAAAAATAAGTTATAATGCTGAAAAACAGCATGTTAAGAAACAGGTCCCCAAGAGAAGGTAAAATTACGGATGTGGCATATAGAGCCGGGGAAAAGAGGTCACCCGAATAAAATATGGAGGGAATTTCCAGGGTTTGGCCCAAAACCCTGAGTACAATCATAAACAGGGGAAACCCCCAGAGACTGAGGTTTCGGCGCCCTTCAAAAAATAACTTTGAGAAAAACCGGAACCCGCCAAAAACAAGTACCAGGAGCCCGCCAATGGCAAAAAACACCGACAACCCTACCACAAAATTGTTCTGCGAAACCAAGCCTTCTTCCCTTCTCAACACCAGGGAAAAAGCATAATCTCCATCTCCGTTTATTATGGGAAAACCTTCATCTTTCCTGTCAGAAACATAAAAGAGCTCATGACAGGCTTCAAGGTCGTGGTGAAACTCATTAACAAGGAAGCGGTTTTGATACCGGTACTCATACTTGATGGTGGCCAGCACAAGGTATTTTCCGGAGTTTTCTTGTATGGTTTGCAGGTAATACCAGCCATTGGGCAGTCGCATTGCTGAGGGCTGCTCATGGTCAACATCATCTGTTGAAAAAGGTACGGTATTTTGTGACCAGAAAGCAAGGTTGTTGTTTTCAACCAAAGCGAATACCAGTCCTTTTTGGTGAAAGGTGTTTTCCATTTTGTTTAGAAATCCCGGGTCGGAAAAAAGATTTTCTCCCTCTTTTTTGTGGGACTCTATAAAGTTTTGCAACTCCCTGGAAGCTTCTTTTTCTTTGTTCA
>SLRE01000105.1 GCA_007131125.1 Bacteroidales bacterium
AAAGGCCAGCCACAATAAGCTGTATGAGGTTTTTTTCGATAACTATATCCGGTTATTGCTAAAAATTGATTTCCGTGAAGTCAATATTATCAGGCCGGGACTTGAAGACCAGGGAAAGGCGGTTTTGCTGCTGGGAAATCACTTCAGCTGGTGGGACGGTTTTTTTGCAAGGTACATCAACAACAGGGTTTTCAGACGGAGGTTTCATGTGATGATGCTGGAAGACCCATTGAAAAAGCGGATGTTTCTTAACAAACTCGGTGCTTTCTCCATCAAAAAAAACAGCAAATCCGGCCTGGAGTCTCTGGATTATGCAGCCGAACTGCTGGAAGACAAAAACAACCTTGTGCTGCTTTTCCCCCAGGGGAGTATTCAGTCCCAGCATAACCGCCCCCTGACTTTTGAAAAAGGCTGGTTTCGCATCCTTGAAAAACAATCCGGAAAGGTTCAGATGGTGTTTATTGCCTGCCTTACCGATTATTTTTCCCGCAGAAAGCCAACGCTCAATATTTACCTGGAAAATTATGAACCCGGTGAATCTTTCAGCAAAGAGGTTTTTCAGGATGCCTATAATGATTTTTTTGAAAATTGTATTAATCAACAAAAAGAGCCCCGATGATCTGGCTGGCCTGGTTTGTGATTTTTTTCCTTGCATTGAGGATAATGGTGGTTCTTTTCAACATCATCAGCAGGCAGTGGCTTAAAAAACATGAGCCCACCGGAAATCCAAAGGTTTCCGTTCTGATCCCTGCCAGAAATGAAGAGAAAAATATAGGCAACATTCTTCAGAACCTTTTGGAGCATGATTATGAAAACATAGAGGTTCTGGTTTATGATGACCTTTCCGAAGACCGGACCCCAAAGATCGTCAATGATTTTCACCGGCAGGATAAACGAATAAGACTTGTGGAAGGGAAATACCTCCCAACAGGCTGGCTTGGAAAAAACCATGCCTGTTTTCAGCTTGCTCAGGAAGCCAAAGGAGATTATTTTTTATTTATTGATGCCGATGTGGTTGTAGAAAAAGGATTGATAAAAAATACCATCGGACATGTGCAGAAGCATCGCCTGGCCCTGCTTTCCATCTTTCCGCGGCAAATCATGCTTACCCTTTCCGAGAGACTGATTGTTCCGCTGATGAACTGGATACTGGTGGGCTTGCTTCCTTTATTGCTCACCCGGGTGAGTCCCTGGCCTTCCTTCTCTGCGGCCAATGGCCAGTTTATGCTTTTTGATGCCGATACTTACAAAAAGCATCAGTTTCATGAAGCATTGAAAAACCAAAAGGTGGAGGATATCGCCATCTTCAGGTACATGAAAAAAAAGAAGTTGAGAGTACATACGGTTTTGAGTAATGGGCAGGTAAAATGCAGGATGTATGAAAACTTCAGGGAAGCAACCCAGGGATTTTCCAAAAATGTTTTCGAATTTTTTGGGGGAAGTGTGGCTGTTGCTATTCTTTTTGCCCTGATCACAACCTTTGGGGTAGTTCCGGTTTACCTGGCAATGGGGCTTTGGCCTGCCCTGGCATTCCTGGTTAGTGGATGGTTTAACCGCCTGCTGATATCCCTGGTAAGCTGGCAGCATCCTTTCAGGAACGCCCTGCTTGCACCCCTTCAGCAGGCTTCCTTTTTATTAATTATTTTTGTTGCCCTGAGAAACCGGATTTTCAAAAGTAATTTATGGAAAGGCCGCAATGTGGATAATGTATAAACGTTTTTACAACATGCCAAAGATTTTAATTATTTCCTTAGCCGCTCTTATGATGCTTTTCTTTCCGCTTGAAAAGCAGGCATCCACACAGCGCTCCCTTCAGAACATGATTTACCAGGCTTATGTAGACAATCACATGCCGAAGTGGGAAAGCACCCTCAGGGCTATGGAAATGGAATATTCCCGAAACCCTTCTGATAGTTTGCTATACGACCTCATCCTTGCTCAATACGGGCTGATAGGATATTATCTTGGAACAGGTAAAGACAATGAGGGTGGAAAGCTTCTGGACCAGGCTGAGAAAAACCTGGAAAAGCTGAAAGAAAAATCCGGGTATGAAGCCCAAAGCCTTGCTTTTGAAGGGGCCTTTTACGGTTACCGGATTGCACAGCGTTCCATCAGAGGGGTAAGGCTCGGGCCACGCAGCAGCAGGGTCATCAATCAGGCCCTGGAAAAGAACCCGGATTACCCAAGGGCATGGGTTGAAAAGGGAAATGTTTTGTTTTATGCCCCATCGGTTCTTGGGGGCTCGAAAACCGAAGCCATTACCTATTATAAGAAAGCCATAGAGCTAATGGAAAAGAACATGCAAAACAACCACCGGTGGTTGTATCTCGGCACCCTGGTTTCCCTGGCCAATGCCTATGAAAAAACCGGACAGCTTGAAATGGCCATACAAACCCTTGAAAAATCGCTAGACTATGAGCCTGGCTTTCAATGGGTTAAAGAAGAGCTGCTACCTGAGTTTAAAGCAAAAAAATAAAGAATAAAGGTTATAAAAATGCGATTTCAAAAAAAGAAAAACAACCCCAGAATCCTTGTTCTGCTTTTCCCGGTATTGATATTCCTTCCGGCTATCCTTTCCAAAGGCAATCAACCGGAAATTTTGCCGCTTAACTCCCGGCAAATCAATGAAATGCTCCTCGGTGGTGATTCCTTAACCCTTATTGACGGGCGGGACAGTCTTTCGTTTTCAAGAGGCCATATTAAAGATGCATTGCATATAGACCCCCATCAACCGGAAGCAGAAGCCCTTATCGGCCTGCTGGACCCGGCCCAAACCTATGTTATCTATTGCAGGACACACAATCGCAGCCTCAGGATTATCCAGCTTATGAGGGATTCAGAACTGGAGTTCGAAACCGTTTACCTGATGGTTGATGGATTTCTGGGTTGGTCGCGTAACGAACTTCCAATAGTTATCCCCTAAAACAATCACATCATTATCAAACAAAATATTATTTACAAATGGTAAAAAAACATTTACTCAGCAATCTGCTGATTTTGGTTTTTCTTTTTTCAGGTCTGAGCTTTGCAGAAAAAAAGCCTTTGAACCATAGTGTATATGACAACTGGAAAAGCATTGGACAACGGCTGATCTCCTTTGACGGAAACTGGATTGCCTACGAGGTCAACCCACAGCGTGGAGACGGATGGTTATTTCTTTACAACCTTCAAACCGGGCAGCTGGACTCGGTGCCAAGGGGGAGCGGCCCGGTTTTCTCTCCCGGCTCGGAGTACCTGGCTTTCCGGGTTAAACCTGAATTTGAGAAAGTCAGACAGGCAAAACTGGACAATAAATCCTCTGATGAGATGCCGAAAGATTCTCTCGGCATCTGGAATTTAAAAGAAGACTCCAAAATCCTGATTGAAAGAATCAAAACATTTGCTGTTGCACAGGAGGAAACTCCATGGCTTGTTTATTTGCAGGAACCCCATCCCACAGGCAACAACGAAAACGAAAATGAAAACAACAACAAGCAGGATTTAATGGTCATTTTTAACCCCATGAGTGGTGAATCATTTGAATTTCAGGTGGTTACAGAATTCCACCTTTCCAAAAACGGGAAGCTGGCCGCTTTCATCCAGCAGGAGGAAAACAATTCCGACACAATCAGGGTAAGGACTTTTGACACAGAGCGCCGGAGTTTGACTACCGTTTTTGAAGCCGATGGGGATGCCAAAAACATCACCACCGGAGAACAGGGCAGCCAGGCTGCCTTCCTTTTTTCAGAAGACGATGAGAACCCCAAAATTTACAGTCTCTTTTACTGGAAAAAAGGAAATGATGGTGCGGAGTTGATTGCAGCCCCTCAAACTGAAGGAATGCCTGAAGGATGGAGCGCCAGCGAACATTCCAGACCTTCCTTTTCTGAAAACGGGGACCGCCTTTTTTTCGGCACGGCTCCTAAACCACAGCCCGAACCAGAGGACACCCTCCTGGAAGAAGAAAAATACAAGGTGGATATCTGGCATTACCGGGATCCGAAAATACAGCCCCAGCAACTGGTGGAAGCCGACAGGGAAAAACGCAGAACCTATACCGCGGTATTTAACATTAACAGGGGCAACATAACACAGCTCGCCGACAAGGATATGCCGGATATCACCACCCGGCAATATGGGAACGGCCTGCTGGAAATGGGATACTCCAACCTGCCCTACCTCATTCAAAACTCATTTGAATCAGGAGAGTACAGGGATGTGTTCCTTGTAAATGTGGAAACCGGGGAAAGGGAAATGGTCCTGGAAAAACACCGGGGGTCGGTTCACCTGTCCACCCTTGGAGATGCCAGGCTTTCTCCGGGAGGGAAATACCTGCTGTATTTTTTACAGGATGATCTTAACTGGTATACCCTGCCGGTTGACACCAAAGAACCTGTCAATATTACTGCCTCGATCCCTTATGCCATGCACAACAAACTCCATGATGCCCCTTCTGATCCGGGCCCCTATGGCGTTGGCGGATGGATAGAAGACGACAGCTATGTGCTGGTTTATGACCATTATGATGTATGGAAAGTTGACCCTCTTGGGAAAAAAGACCCGGTAAATCTCACCAACGGTTATGGCCGCAAAAACAACATTCGTTTCAGGGTAACCGACCTGGATCCCGACCGGGATTTTTTCGGACCAAGAGAGCATATAATGCTTTCCGCTTTCAATTTAAAAACCAAGCAAAACGGTTTTTATACCGCCAGGGCGCATCGCTCTGAATTTCCCCGCCGGTTGGTAATGGAAGACGCCCGTTTTTTCAGGCCGCTCAAGGCCAAAGAAGAAGATGTACTTGTTTGGCAGAAAAGTACCTTTACCATGTTTCCCGACCTTTGGGTAAGTGATGTAAATTTCCGAAACCAAAAGAAAATTTCCCATGCCAATCCGCAGCAGCAGGATTACCTGTGGGGAGAAGTAAAACTTGTGGAGTGGGTGTCATTCAACAACGACACCTTGCAGGGCTTGCTATACACCCCTGAAAATTTTGACCCGGAGAAAAAATACCCGATGATTGTGTATTTCTACGAAAGGGTATCCGATGGGAAACACATCCATTTTGCACCTTCCCCAAGCCGCTCAACCATCAACCGAAGTTATTGCGTCAGCAACGGTTATGTGGTTTTTGCTCCAGACATCCCCTATACCATAGGATATCCTGGCCAAAGCGCCTACAACAGTATTGTTTCGGGCACCAAAGCCATAGTAAACCAGTTTGATTTCATTGACCGCGAAAATATTGGACTGCAGGGACAAAGCTGGGCCGGCTACCAGATCGCCTACCTGATTACACAAACCAACATGTTTAAGGCAGCCATGGCAGGCGCCCCCGTCAGCAACATGGTAAGTGCATACGGTGGCATTCGTTGGTCAACGGGTTTAAGCCGGATTTATCAGTATGAGGAAACCCAGAGCCGCATTGGGGGCACTCTCTGGGAAAAACCATTCCGGTACATTGAAAACTCCCCGGTATTTTTTGCCGACAAGGTTAATACTCCCCTTTTGATGATGCACAACGATGACGATGGGGCTGTGCCATGGTACCAGGGCATAGAATATTATATGGCCTTGCGAAGGCTTGGGAAACCCGTTTGGATGCTCAACTATAACGATGAGGCCCACAACCTCACCCGAAGGCCCAACATGATGGACCTGTCCATAAGAATGTACCAGTTTTTTGACCATTACCTGAAGGGTAAGCCTGCACCCCGTTGGATGAAGGAAGGCATCCCTGCAGTGAAAAAAGGAAAAATTGACGGGTATGAACTGGTAGAGTAAGCAAACTGCCAACCACTAAGAAAGCCGGATCCCAAAGTCCGGCTTTCTTTTTTTCTTAAATATGGCCTCATATTATGCCTGTTGCAGGATATCGCAAAATTTTGTAAATTTATTAAAAGACCCCGGTGTTTAAAATTTACCTGATTTAGGAATTAAAACCCTGCTGCCATGATCAAAAAAGCCATTCTTGCCACGGACCTTTCCAAAGCTTCCGACCTTTTGATGGAGTTAATTCCTGAATACAAAAAGCTTGGGATTGAAGAGATCATTCTTTTTCATGTGCCCACCATCAGTTTTAATTATATGGAATATAGCGGATATTCCATGCGGGTGCACATTGAAGCCCGTATGATCAACCACAGCAATCGCCTGCAGGAGCAGGGCATCAAATCAAGTTATGTATTTAAGGAAGGGTTGCCTTCCCAGGAAATCGTGGATTTTTCACTGATGCACCCCGATGCCATGGTCATCATTGGAAGTAAGGGTCAGGGATTCTTTAAAAGAAACCTTATTGGCAGTACCACACTCAGGGTAATTCAGCAAAGCCGGAACCCGGTGCTGATGGTCAGGGTAAAAAACCTGGGAAAAAATGAGGAAGGAAGTCCTGAATGTACTCTGGAAACAAAAAAAATTGCCTCTCACGGATTGCTGCTTACCGATTTTTCGAAAAACAGCAGCAGGGCTTTTGACTTTGCCGAAGACCACCTTGTTGAAAAACTGGAAACCATTTCATTGATGCATGTGCAGGACATCGTGGTTATGAAGCACCACGACCGGACAACCATTGAAAAGTTTAATAAAATTGACACCGAACGCCTTCAAAACTGCACCATTTCTTTAAGGAAAAAAACCAAAGCACCGGTTCATTGTGTTTTGACAGAAGGAGCCGTGGTTCCCGAAATAATAAGGGAAGTCAAGCAACACGACGTTTCCCTGGTGGTGCTTGGAACCCACGGTAAAGGTTACTTTTCTGATATGGTCATTGGAAGTACCGCATCGGCCATTACCCAGCTGGTGGAAGCAAACTGCCTGTTTATTCCCATGCAGGAAGAGGAACCGGTTTAAGTTATTCATAAACAACATGTTACCTTTTTCCCCAGGTATAACCTATGAGCCAGCCAACTTCCTGGAGCAGACAGCCCAGCACCCATTTCCTTAATCTCAACCCTGCCTGCCGGCAGGCAGGCTTAACCTTAACCTTAACCTTAATCTTAACCATACCACAAAACCCGGCATAATTCATATTTCCTTACTACCTTTGCCCTCTGAAAAAACAAGATTGATATGCTGAGAACACATAATTGCGGGGAACTCCGCATTGAAGACACAGGAAAGGAAGTGACATTGTGCGGCTGGCTGCAGCGCTCGCGCGACCTGGGGGGAATGACCTTCATTGATTTGCGTGACCGTTACGGAATTACACAGCTGGCTTTTAATATGGAGAAAAATGCCGGGCTGTGTAAACAGGCCAGGGAATTGGGTCGGGAGTTTGTGCTCAGGGCAAAGGGAACTGTTACAGAACGCAGCAGTAAAAACCCCAAAATGCCCACAGGGGATATTGAAATTTTTGTTACGGAGTTGGAGGTGCTGAATGAATCTCAAACCCCTCCTTTTACCATAGAAGAGGAAACCGACGGAGGGGACGACCTGCGCATGAAATTCCGCTACCTGGACATCAGGCGGGAAAGCGTACGCAAAAACCTTGAGTTGCGCCATCAGATGGCCATCGAAACCCGAAATTACCTCAACCTCCAAAAATTTATTGAGGTAGAAACACCGGTGCTGATAAAATCCACCCCCGAAGGGGCAAGAGATTTTCTTGTACCCTCACGCATGCATGCCGGCCAGTTTTATGCACTGCCACAGTCACCCCAGACCTTTAAGCAGCTGCTGATGATAGGAGGGCTGGACCGTTATTTTCAGATTGTAAAATGTTTTCGCGATGAAGACCTTCGCGCCGACCGCCAGCCCGAGTTTACCCAGATTGACTGTGAAATGTCCTTCGTAACCCGCGAGGATGTATTTGAAACTTTCGAGGGCCTGGCAAAGCACCTTTTCAAAGCGGTAAAGGGGGTTGAAAACATTCGTTTTGAGCAAATGAGCTATCAGGATGCCATGAAATACTACGGCACCGACAAACCCGACACCCGTTTTGAAATGCGTTTTGCTGAGCTCAACACGCTGGCGCAGGGCAAAGGCTTTAAAGTTTTTGATGATGCAGAGCTGGTGGCCGGCATTTGTGCCGAAGGATGCGCTGAATACAGCCGCAAACAGCTGGATGCATTGACCGACTGGGTAAGGCGACCCCAGATCGGTGCCAAAGGCCTTGTTTACGTAAAATACAATCCTGACGGCAGCTTCAAATCTTCTGTTGACAAGTTTTTCAACCAGGAACAATTGCAGGAATGGGCTGAGGCCATGGGCGCAAAACCCGGAGACCTTTTGCTGATCCTTGCCGGAGAAACCCATGCCACCAGAAAAGCCCTTGGCGAATTGAGGCTGGAAATGGGCAAGCGGCTTGGGCTGCGAAAAAGCGATACCTTCTCCTGCTTGTGGGTTACCGACTTTCCATTGCTGGAATGGGATGAAGAGACCGGGCGGTTTTATGCCATGCACCACCCTTTTACCGCGCCTTTGAAAGACGACCTGCACCTGCTGGAAAAAGAGCCCGCAAAAGTAAGGGCAAATGCATACGACATGGTCATCAACGGAGTGGAGATCGGAGGAGGGTCCATCCGGATTTTTGACAGGGAGTTGCAGGAAAAAATGTTTCATGTGCTTGGTTTTACTCCTGAAGAAGCCAGGAACCAGTTTGGATTCCTGATGGATGCTTTCCGTTATGGTGCGCCTCCCCATGGGGGTGTTGCCTTTGGTTTCGACCGCTGGTGCGCTTTGTTCGGAGGTTCCGACTCCATCAGGGATTATATCGCCTTCCCGAAAAATAATGCCGCACGGGATGTGATGATCGACAGCCCAAGCCGGGTAGATCCTGCACAGTTGCAGGACCTGCATCTTAAACTGAATATTCAGGATAAAGAAGAATAACAGATTTATCCAGATAAAAATTCGTTGCCATTGTGTTAGCGGGCAGGGAAATGGGGTTTGCTACAGTGCATGTTCTGCCCAAAGTCAAGCTGATTTAAAATGATCTCCGTAAATAACTTATTGGTTCAGTTTTCCGGGGAGGTGCTTTTTGAGAACGTTTCTTTCCTGATAAACAAAAAGGACCGCATAGGCCTTGTTGGGAAAAACGGTGCAGGAAAAACCACTCTGATGAAGATCATCTCCGGCAGCTTTTCCCCGGAAAAGGGAACCGTGGTGATTCCTTCGGGAGCAACGGTGGGATATTTACCCCAGGAGCTGATGCTCACCAGCACCCGTAAGGTTATTGATGAAACCCTGCGTGCTTTTGAGGAAATCCAGGGACTGGAGAAATCCATCCGAAAGCTTACCGAAGAGATTTCAACCCGTGATGACTATGATACCGAAAACTATCATCAGCTGACACAGAAACTGGCAGAGGCCAACGAAAGATACGATTTACTCGGAGGTCCCACCCAGCTGGCAAGGGCCGAAAAAGTGCTTCTTGGTTTAGGTTTTGAGCGTAACGACCTGCAGCGCCCCATGCAGGAATTCAGCGGAGGCTGGCAAATGCGTGTTGAGCTGGCCAAAATTCTTTTGCAAAACCCCGACCTCTTGCTCCTTGACGAGCCTACCAACCACCTGGACATCGAGTCCATTCAATGGCTGGAAACCTTTTTGCAGGATTATCCCGGTGCGGTAATGCTGGTTTCCCACGACCGGGCTTTCCTCGACAACATCACCAACCGAACCATTGAAATCGTCCTGGGAAAGATTTACGATTACAAGGCCTGTTATTCTGATTATGAACTGCTGCGTGAAGAGCGCATGGAAAAGGAAATAGCGGCCTACAACAACCAGCAGAGGGAAATTGCCCAGATTGAGCGGTTCATTACCCGCTTCAGGGCCAAAGCCACCAAGGCCAGGCAGGTGCAGTCGCGGGTTAAGCTTCTGGAAAAAATGGAAAAGGTGGAAGTGGAGGAAACCGACAACAGTGCCATTCACTTTCGTTTCCCCGAAGCCCCCCCTTCTGGCAAGGTCGCCCT